>CBFGYO010000037.1:0-29355 GCA_965652975.1 uncultured Chitinophagaceae bacterium
TTTTATCTTTTAGTTTTTATCTTTTATCTATAATAGGGTCTTGCTAACAAGATACTCAGCAATCTGCACCGCATTCGTCGCCGCTCCCTTCCGAAGATTATCAGAAACCACCCACATATTTAAAGTATTGGGCTGGCTTTCATCTCGCCTGAGTCTACCCACGAAAACATCATCTTTTTCATGCGCGCTCATGGGCATGGGATATTGCTGGTTTCCGGGATCGTCTACCACGGTTACACCTGGCGACTTTTCCAGTAAAGTTCTTACAGCATCGAGATCAAAGTCTCTTTCAAATTCTACATTCACGGCTTCGCTGTGACCACCCACTACGGGAATGCGCACTGTAGTCGACGTTACGCGAATCCCTTCATCACGCATGATCTTCCTCGTTTCATTTACCATCTTCATTTCTTCTTTGGTATATCCATTCTCAAGAAAAACATCTATTTGAGGAATCGCATTAAGGTCTATAGGATATTTGTATGCTCGCTCACCTGCTACTCCATTTCTCTCATTCATCAATTGTGAAACCGCTTTTACACCCGTGCCGGTAACACTCTGGTAGGTGCTGACAACAATTCTTTTTACTCCATAACGCTTATGCAAAGGATCCAGCGCTACTACCATCTGGATAGTGGAACAGTTTGGATTGGCAATGATCCGGTCGGTTTTAGTGAGAATGTCGGCATTAATTTCCGGAACGATCAATGGCTTGGATGGATCCATTCGCCATGCAGATGAATTGTCGATAACGGTTATACCTGCCTCCGCAAAGCGTGGTGCCCACTCCAGCGAAGTACCACCGCCGGCAGAAAATAAAGCAAGCGCAGGTTTGGCAGCAATTGCATCTGCCATACTAATTACCTTAAACTTCTTTCCTTTGAATTCAATTTCTTTACCAACTGATCTTTCAGATGCAACGGGAAGTAATTCCGTAACAGGGAAATTTCTTTCGGCTAGTACCTGGAGCATTTTAGTGCCTACCAATCCTGTAGCGCCGACAACTGCGACTTTCATTTTTTTTATTTTAAATTATTGCCATTAAAAAAGCCTTCCGTTAAGGAAGGCCTGCTCTTTTTATATTGTTACATACATAACACGCAAACCTCCCTCAGGAATGTTTCTTTGTGCGTTTTGTATGCTTTGTGATCATCATAGTGGTTGCAAAAATAAGAGGGCATAGTAAAAGTTCCAACTTTATTTAACTGAAAAATGAACGGTTGTTGTTAAATACGCATAGGATACAAAGAAGCGTAAAGGAACCTTTAGGGTTAAATTCTTCTTGCTCTTGCGCTACTTTGCGTTGTTTGCGTCCAACATTATTTTCCCAAATCTTACGTTTTTTTTCCCCTTGAATCGATCCGCCGCTGGATTAGCTTGCAAATCATGAGCAGATCGATAATCATACTCTTACTTGTCTTTTCAATGACTGCTTACAGTCAAAACAGGCTCGACATTATCATTGACGAAATAATGCCCGATCCTTCACCTTCCGTCGGCCTGCCTAACTATGAATGGATCGAATTGAAAAATTTATCCAATACTCCCATCAACCTGCATAATTGGCGATTAGGTGATGGCAGTGGTATAAGCGGCAACTTTCCCGCTTATACCCTCCCGCCCGACAGTTTCCTTATCATCTGTTCAAACACAGCACTTCCGGCGATGTCGATCTTTGGTCCTGCACTGGCCATTCCCGGTTTTCCTTCGTTGGATAATGAAGGTGAACTCATATACCTGCGTGCACCTGACGGACGAAGTATTCATGCAGTTGAATATGCATCCCACTGGTACCACGATGACACAAAAAAAGAAGGTGGCTGGAGCCTGGAAATGATCGATACGCGTTTACCATGCATGGGAGCTGCCAACTGGATCGCTGCAACAAATGATCATGGAGGTAGCCCCGGTAAAAAGAATGCGGGGGGCCCGTCCCTGCAGGATTCCAAACCGCCGCTTTTGCTCCGCTCGTATTCTATAGATAATAATACTATAGTACTTGCATTTGATGAACCACTTGATAGTAGCGAAGCTGTTACCCTTCCCGATTTTGCTATTGACGGAGGTATCAAGTTCCTGCATGCCACTTGCCTGCCTCCATTGTTTACACAAATCGCGCTTAAAACTAACCAGGCGCTTGCCCCGGATTTTATCTATACCGTAAGCGTTACTCATGTGAAGGACTGTAATAATAACACGTCCGTCGTTCAAACCACCAGAACCGGCATTCCTTTAAATCCTGAACCCGGCGACTGGATCATTAATGAAATCTTATTCAACCCGCGGCCTAATGGTTATGATTTCGTAGAATGTTATAACCATAGCAACAAGATCCTGGATGCGTCGAAACTGGCTATTGCCAGCCGGTCAGGTTCGGGTAACATTTCCATGATGAAACCACTGTCTGCAAAACCTATTTATATTTTCCCCGGAGATCATATAGTGATTACAGAAAATGCAGATATCCTCCGGCTAAATTACCTGGTTTCAAACCCTGGAAGTGTTTTAGAACTGCCCTCACTTCCCGGGTTTCCTGACGATACGGGTTGTGTTGTGCTATTAAATTTTCAGGGCGTCGTTACTGATGAACTGCATTATTCAGAACGCTGGCATTTTTCACTCATTACCGACCGGGAAGGCATTTCACTGGAACGTATAGACCCATCCGGCATTTCACAGGATGCCAAAAATTGGCATTCGGCTGCCTCTACTGCGGGCTTTGCAACGCCTACGATTCGCAATTCGCAGTTCCGTCAACCGGACAAAAGTGCCATGACCTTTACCCTCGCACCCAAAGTTTTTTCACCCGATAATGATGGTCGTGATGATATTGTCCTCTTTCATTATGAGCTCGATGTACCTGGATTTGTGGCCAACTGCCGCATTTTCGATGGGGCAGGCAGGCAGGTTAAATACCTGGTAAGGAATGCTGTACTCGGTAGAAAAGGATATTGGACCTGGGATGGGTTGGACGACCTGGGGGCAAAGTTGCCTGTTGGAATATATGTTGTGGTTACCGAGATATTTAACTTGCAGGCAAGGCGGCAACACTTTAAAAATTGTCTCGTGCTTGCCCGTCCTTTACGTTAATGCTTGTGTCAACGTTTCTACACTTTGTGAGCATTGGCAAGCTAATTATTGCATTATTACCTGCGAAAAACCAATTACACCGTATTATGTTTATTTGGCATAATAATTAATGCATACAGGATATATTCATCATTAAAAACTCCTGTTACTATGACAAAATTCGTAATCGGTTTTACCGCCGGGGTATTGGCAGGTATCCTGTTTGCACCTGATAAAGGTTCTGCAACACGTCAAAAGATCGCAGACGCTGGTAATGACCTGAAAGATAAATTCAATGACTTTATAGACGAGCTGAGCAACAAAGCAGAAGATCTTGCAGAGGAAGCTGATGATTTTGCCGCAAAAGCAAAACCTCAGTACCAATAACTCCCCGGACTTAACAGAAGAATAAAGCCTTTTTTGTGCGTTCTGAATATGTGAATGATAGAAAGGCTTTATTTTTTTGTTTTTATATCAGTTCGATCTCAAAACTTACGAGTTCCTTGAACTGTTCTATCCGGCGGCTGATATCTCTCATTGAAATCTCTTTCAAACGGTTGGCGCCGAATTTCTCGACACAAAAGCTGGCCATCGCTGACCCCACAATTATCCCTCTTTTCATATTTTCAAATGATATGTCGCCGGTTTTGGCAAGGTGACCAATAAAACCGCCAGCGAATGTATCGCCCGCACCGGTTGGGTCGAACACTTCTTCCAGTGGTAGAGCGGGCGCAAAAAACACGTCATCGCCATGAAACAGTAAGGCCCCGTGTTCACCTTTCTTGATGATCAGGAATTTTGGACCCATTTGCAAAATGGTTTTTGCTGCCTTTACCAATGAAAATTCACCGGTAAGCTGCCTGGCTTCTGCATCGTTCACCATCAATAGATCCACATGCTTGAGCGTTTCTTCAAGATCAGCCATAGCTACCTCCATCCAGAAGTTCATGGTATCCATAACGATCAGCTTTGGCCTTTTCTTCAACTGCCGGATAACGCTCAGCTGGATCTTAGGCTGGAGATTGCCCAGCATCAGAAATTCTGCACCCTGGTAGCTATCAGGTATTTTGGGGTCAAAATCCGCCAGCACGTTCAGATCGGTAATCAGGGTATCCCTGGTATTCATGTCTTCGTGATACCGACCGCTCCAGAAAAATGATTTTTTGTCAGGCACCACTTCCACTCCGTCCATTTGCACCCCACGCTTCTTCAATTCCGCCATTTCTTCCGCAGGGAAATCATAACCAACAATAGAAACCTGATGTATAGGTTTTACGAAATTACTGGCCGCATATGCTACATAGGTAGCCGAGCCACCAACAATACTATCAATTTTTCCGAAGGGAGTTTCAATGGCGTCGAAAGCCATGGTACCTACACAAATCAATGACATGTAAAAACATTTTTATTAAAGAGTATTGCAATCAATAACGGCATTTTCGGTTGTCGTTTTTGCAATTGATGATTGTTTTTTTCCAGCTCACAAGCCTTTTAAACGGCGTGCAAACCTACAGTAAATTATAACATGATGCATATTTGAAAGCACTGTCCAATTTGTATCATTACTGATTATCTTTGGGTATGGCCAAAACACAACGAAAAAAAGCATCCAAGAAAGAATTAATCCTGCGTAAAGCAGCCGCCATGTTCCGCGAAAAAGGATTTGCCGCTACCTCCATGCGCGACCTGGCCGAATCTGTCGGCATCGAAGCAGCAAGCCTGTACAATCATATCCGCTCGAAAAACGAGATACTCGAAGCAATATGTTTTGATGTGGCCAACCGCTTCAACACCAATATGGAATTGATCGAAGCCAGCCAGCAGAAATCTATTGCGCGCCTTGATGAGTTACTTCGCTTTCATATTCGCCAAATGGTAGAAAACTATGAGGAGGTTTATGTGAGTGACCGGGAATGGAAGCACCTGGAGGAACCTTACCTCTCCAACTTCCAGAACCAACGCCGCAACTACCGCAAAAAACTTGCTTCCATTATCGAGGATGGCATCCAGAAAAATGAGATCCGCCGCATTGATGCCCCTACCGCTGTCCTGATCATTTTGCACGCTGTAAGCGGTATCGAATCATGGCATCGCTCCAAGGTAAAGATCAGTGCACAGGAACTGGAAGATAATATGATGATGATAATGATCGACGGATTGAAAAAATAGACGCTGGACCACATTCCCATTTAATATCACTTCTTTTCAAATAAATTCCATTTTGTGAAATTATCTATTACCCTATTCGCGTTCCTGCTCATTTTTAATGTTGGGCACGCACAATTAGATACCGCAACCTTTCGAAAGAACCTATATGCCAATATGGATTCCATGATGGTATATTTTAAAACCAACAAGTGGGATAAATATGTCGAATACATGCACCCCGCTCTTATGGAAAAGAGCGGTGGCAAAGACTCCCTGGCTAATTTGATCGGCAAACAAATGGAAGCAATAGGAGGCCTGGAACTGGTGGCATTTAAACCCGGAAAGCTTCTGCAACTTTTTAAGGTACGCGACACACTCCAGGGTGTAGTTCAAAGTTTTTACGAAATGAAAATACAGGACGTCACGATAGCGGTGGCCTCATACGACGTGGTGACTTCAACAGATGGTGTAAGATGGACCTTTACCACGATCGATAATCCGGATTTAGTCAAAATGCTGCTACCCTTGTTGAGCCCGGAAATGAAATTTCCTAAAAAAACGGTTTTGCCCGACATCACACTTGATGAGTTCATGAAAACATACCAAATCGAATACTTCTGATCCACATAGATTATTTTGAAAACTGATGGCAGTACATTTTTATCCTTTAAAGGTCAAAGAAGTAAGAAAAGAAACCCCTGAATGCGTTTCTGTAACTTTTGATATTCCCGATTCGCTCCGCACCGACTTTAGCTTCAAACAGGGGCAAAGCCTCACTATGCGTACTTCAATAAAAGGTGAAGAGGTACGCCGCACTTATTCCATTTGCAGCTCACCACTTGACCAGGAATGGAGAGTAGCGATAAAAAAAGTGGAAGGTGGATTGTTCTCCAGTTTCGCGAACCGTGACTTAAAAAAAGGAGATACCATCGAAGTAATGCAGCCGGTCGGTAAATTTTATACGGAACTGAACCCTTCCAATCAAAAACACTATGTAGCTTTTGCAGCCGGTAGTGGCATTACGCCGGTGTTGTCGCTTATCAAAACAACGTTGGCAACCGAACCACAAAGCAATTTCACACTGTTGTATGGCAATCGCACCCGCAATTCGATAATATTTTTTGAAGAACTGGAAGCACTGAAAAATAAATATATCGACCGTTTCAATCTTATCCATGTCCTTAGCCGTGAAAGGACTGACGCGGCACTTAATTTTGGCAGGATAGATATTGAAAAACTGCAGCAACTGGATAAGCTGGTCGACTACAATAGCGGTGACGAGTTTTTCATCTGCGGACCCGAGGTGATGATCTTTGCTGTAAAAGCTTTTCTCGAAGCCAAGGGGATTGACAAGAAGAAAATACATTTTGAACTTTTCACCACGCCGGGTCAAACCCAAACAGCAACGTCCATTCAAAAACCCATAATTGATTCCGGCGCAAAGAGCCGGATCACTATCAAGCTGGATGGCCGCGCTTTTGATTTCGATCTTCCACTCAATAGCGATGCTACCCTGCTCGATGCTGCATTGCAACAGGGCGCCGACCTGCCCTATGCCTGTAAAGGAGGCGTATGTTGCACCTGCAAAGCCCGACTACTTGAAGGGGAAGTAGCAATGGATGTGCACTGGGGGCTTGAAGATGAAGAAGTGGAGCAGGGTTATATCCTCACCTGCCAAAGTCACCCAAAAACGGAGAAGGTGGTGGTGGATTTTGATGTGAAGTAACAAGGGCGGAAACAGTACGGGTAACAGAGCGGGAAACAGAGTGGGAGCGAGGGATTAGCCCCGCTCCCACTCTGTTTCCTGCTCTGCTCCCCGCTCTCCTAACCTTTCCTTCCAAACAGGTGTTAGTTTTTATTAAATTTGCATCTTGTCCGGGCTTGAGCAGTGGACCCGGCGAAAAGACAAATATTAATCAAATTACAATTGCCATGTCTATCCAGGATCTCGAAAATATATTCCAGCAAAAGATCGAGGCAGAAACGAAGATTGAGCCAAGAGACTGGATGCCTGATGCTTACCGCAAAACCAATATCCGGCAGATCAGCCAGCACGCCCATAGCGAAATTGTGGGCATGCTTCCGGAGGGCAACTGGATATCAAGAGCTCCTTCCCTGAAAAGAAAGGCTATCCTTATCGCCAAGGTACAGGACGAAGCGGGGCATGGATTATACCTGTATTGCGCCGCCGAAACGCTGGGGATGTCGCGCGAAGAAATGATCAACGACCTGCATAGTGGGAAAGCAAAATATTCTTCCATTTTCAATTACCCGACACTTACCTGGGCCGATATGGGTGCTATCGGCTGGCTGGTGGATGGCGCAGCGATCCTCAACCAGGTGATGCTTTGTCGTACGAGCTATGGACCATATGCAAGGGCAATGGTTAGAATTTGCAAGGAAGAAAGTTTTCACCAGCGACAGGGCTTCGAAAGTTTATTGGTATTAAGCCGGGGTACGCCCGAACAAAAGGCAATGTGCCAGGACGCTATCAACCGCTGGTGGTGGCCAAGCCTCATGATGTTTGGTCCACGGGACAGCGAAAGCACCAATAGTGACCAGAGCATGAAATGGAAAATAAAAAGAAAGACCAATGATGAACTGCGGCAGCAGTTTGTAGATATGTGCGCACAGCAGGTTAAAGTACTTGGAATGACTTTGCCCGATCCGGACCTCAAATGGAATGAACAAACAAAGCATTACGATTTTGGAGAGATCGACTGGAATGAATTCTGGAACGTGGTTAAGGGCAACGGACCCTGCAACAAGCAGCGTCTCGAGGCAAGGAAGAAAGCATGGGATGAAGGAGAATGGGTGCGTGAAGCTTCTACAGCCTATGCCCGCAAAAAAGAAGAAAGACAAAAACATAAAGCAGCCTAAATGATCGCCATGAACTTTATACGTAAATTTTATTACGGTGACATACCGGATGATAAAGCCGGTGGAGCGCCAGACTCTAACAGGAATCAAAAAAAGTCAGACTGGCCGTTATGGGAAGTTTTTATTCGCAGTAAGCAGGGCCTTGACCATAAACATGCAGGAAGCCTGCATGCAGCAGATGCACAAATGGCGATCGAAAATGCACGCGATGTTTATACCCGCAGGATGGAAGGTGTAAGTATTTGGGTGGTGGAATCAAAGCATATCCACGCTTCCAACCCTGATGAAGCGGAAAGCCTTTATGAACCTGCCAATGATAAAGTATACCGGCATCCTACATTTTACGATCTTCCGGATGAGGTGAATCATATGTAATACCGATCCGCTTACACAATACATTATAGTAGCGATTAAAAAAATTAGTTCCCTGTTTAATGAAGCAACACTCATCAATAGATTTTTTATTACACCTGGCAGATAATGCGCTAATTCTTTCTCAACGAAATGCTGAGTGGTGCGGGCACGGGCCCGTGCTGGAACAGGATATTGCCATAACCAATATATCGCTCGACCTGTTGGGACAGGCGAGGAATTTTTACCAGTACGCAGCGCAATTGCTCAATGAACAGGCAAACACAAACGAACCCATTACCGAAGACAGCCTTGCATACCTCAGAAAAGAACGGGAGTTTAAAAACTGCCTGCTTACAGAACTGCCACGCGGCGACTGGGCTCAAACCATTCTTCGTCAATTTTTATTCAGCAATTATCAAAATCAGTTGATGAACCTGCTGAAGGAGTCCGATGATTCACAAATAGCCGCTATCGCAGAAAAATCGTTAAAAGAAATTACATATCACCTGCGCTGGAGTGCCGAATGGGTGATACGCCTGGGCGACGGCACGGAGGAAAGCAGAGCGAGAATGGAAAAAGCAATTTCCGAACAGTGGCCATATACCGGCGAAATGTTTATCGCCGCCGACTATGAAAAACAAAATGGTATCGATCCAGCTCTTTTGCAGTCAGCCTGGATGGAAAAAGTAAAAGAGGTATTTGAAGAAGCTACCCTGGCTATACCTGCAAACACTTTTATGCATACGGGTGGCAAACAGGGTGTGCATACCGAACACCTGGGATATATACTTACAGAATTGCAGTACATGCAACGGGCTTATCCCGGTGCTGCATGGTAACAGGAAGAATGAATATGATACTTGTGTAAATGATTTCAACTCCAGTCATAAAAGATAATAAAGCTATATGGGACATCCTTTCGATGGTGACCGACCCTGAAGTGCCCGTACTCACCATCACCGACCTGGGGATTGTAAGAGATGTGAAGAAGGAGGGTGCCCAGCTAGAGATCGTAATTACTCCCACCTATTCCGGGTGCCCCGCCATGGACATGATTGCTACTAATATCAGGATTGCCCTGCTATCACATGGTTTCAATAATATTAAGATCACAACTGTATTATCTCCTGCATGGACGACTGACTGGATGAGCGAGGAAGGAAAACAGAAATTAAAAGCATATGGTATTGCGCCTCCCAACGCTAAACAGCAGGTGTGCAGAGATGATCTATTTGTGGCTGATGAAGCGGTTGAATGCCCGCATTGTAAATCTTATCATACGCATCGCGTGAGTGAATTCGGGTCGACGGCCTGCAAGGCTTTATATCAATGTGATAGTTGTAAGGAACCTTTTGACTATTTCAAGTGTCATTAATTTCGAAATGTCGGGACGCAAAGGGCGCTAAGAAGCGCAAAGAGCGCTAAGGCATTCAAATACTTTGCGTACTTCGCGCTTCTTCGCGTCCTTTGCGTCCTTTGCGTCCTACTATTTGTAAGTTTGTTGTCTAATTTTAATTATATGTCTTCCATATTACTCGAAATAAAAGATAGTATCGCTTTCATCACTCTTAACCGTCCGGACAAGCTGAACTCATTCAATCGCGAAATGGCTCTACTGTTGCAGGAAAAACTCGATGCCTGTACGGGTGCGGATGTACGTGTAGTGTATATTACAGGAGCAGGCAAAGCATTTAGCGCGGGCCAGGATCTTGCAGAGGTAGGTGACCCAAAGGGACCCGGCATTTCGGTTATCCTGGCCGAACATTACAATCCCATTGTAATGCGCATTAAAAAATTACAGAAGCCTGTTGTGGCAGCAGTAAATGGCGTAGCCGCCGGTGCGGGCGCCAATATTGCCTTATGTTGCGATATCGTTGTAGCTGCAGAGTCTGCTTCCTTTATACAAGCTTTTTCACGCATAGGATTAATTCCTGATAGCGGGGGAACCCATACGTTGCCAAGACTGGTAGGTTGGCAAAAAGCCAGCGCGCTGATGATGTTGGGTGAAAAAGTATCTGCGGCTGAAGCAGAAAGAATGGGAATGATATACAAATTTTTTCCCGACGTAAATTTTGCTGATACTGCTATGAATATAGCGGCCTACTTGTCCAAGATGCCCACTAAAGGCCTGGCATATACCAAGCAGGTGCTGAGCATGTCGTTTACAACCACGCTGGAAGAACAGTTGCAGGACGAAGATGTTTTTCAACAAAAAGCATCGCAAACATCCGATTATAAGGAAGGTGTTCAGGCTTTTCTTGAAAAACGTCAACCTGTATTCACGGGAGAATAATTTAAATTGATTGCATGTTGCAAGAAAAAAATAAGCCTGCCGATGTCGTCGCGCACATGATGAAGAATGACCTCTTCAGTCAGTGGCTGGGCATTGAAGTATTGGAAATAAAGGAAGGATATAGCAGGATTAAGATGACGGTACGTGCCGAAATGATCAATGGCTTCGGCATTGTGCATGGTGGCATTGCTTTTTCGCTGGCCGATAGTGCGTTTGCATTTGCTTGCAACAACCGGAACAATCTATCTGTGGCACTGGATACCGCGATCAACTTTTTGAAGCCTGTGCATGTGGGCGACGAGCTTACAGCCGAAGCAAAGGAGATGCACAATGGTAAGAGCACGGGTTTATACCACATCACCATCAGCAATCATCGCGATCACGTGGTAGCGATTTTTAAAGGCACCTGTTTCCGGACGGGGAAGACACTAGTTTGAGAATAGTTTCTAATGGTGCGTGCGGGAAATTGCGACGCCGCATTGGAGTTTGAAATAAAATATTCATCCAGCACATAATGATTTACGAATTCAATAATTACAAGCCAGTTGTTGATGAGTCATCCTTTATACATCCGCAGGCGGCTGTTACGGGATACGTGATAATTGGGAAAAACTGTTACATCGGACCCGGTGCGGCTTTGCGTGGTGATTGGGGTAAAATAATTATTGAAGATGGCTGCAATGTACAGGAGAATTGCACATTACACATGTTTCCAGGAGCAGCAGTACTGTTGAAACAGGGTTCACATATCGGGCATGGCGCAATAATACATGGTGCGACTATTGGTCGCAATTGCCTGGTAGGTATGAATGCTGTAGTAATGGATAATGTTGAATTGGGTGATGAAAGTATCGTTGCGGCATTATCTTTTGTGAAGCAGGATGAAAAAATTCCCGCCCGCAGCCTGCTTGCCGGCAATCCCGCACGAATTATAAAACAGGTGAGTGATGAAATGCTGGCCTGGAAAACGGAGGGCACCCGCATTTACCAGCAACTGCCCCGTCAATGCCATGAATCGCTCCGCGTATGCGAGCCCCTTCGTGAAATCCCCGAGTACCTTCCTCCTACCTTTCCCGGGTATAAACCCTTCAGCAAAAAATAGGCGATTTCAATAAAAAAATCTTTCCCCCGGTTATGTAATCTTCGTAACTTAATAGTCCTGTTTAAGAACCTAAACCTTAAATCCCTGTGTATGAGAAAAAGTTTACGCTTTTCTTCCTTTTTACTAGGAACTTTCTTACTTACCAACCTCGCCCAAAGCCAGTCTGACCGGTTTGCATATGCTATTACAGACATTAAAAAAGACGGTGCCAACTGGAGTTATTTAAGAAAATTGGACCTGGGCAATGGCCAGTTTACCGATGTGCTGCTGAATGGTACCGATCCAAAGCAGGTCGCCTTTGACGCTATCACTAAAAAGCAGCTATCGTCATTCACTGCCGAAGCCAATCGCGGATACAGCATGCAGCCTGCTTTTAGTAGCGGCGTTGCTGCCATGGCATTTGATAAAAGGAATAATCGCTTGTGGTACACACCGATGTTCATCGACCAGCTACGTTATATCGACCTGAGGACCATGAAAGTTTATTATGTAAGTAGCCAGGATTTCACCGGTATGGCCAAAAAATCCGCAGACCAGGGTAATATCATTACCCGCATGACCATTGGAAACGACGGTAATGGCTACGCAATGACCAACGACGGCGCACACCTCTTGCGTTTTACTACCGGTAAAAAAATAACCGTTACCGATCTTGGAATGCTTGCT
This sequence comes from uncultured Chitinophagaceae bacterium, assembly GCA_965652975.1. Classification (GTDB taxonomy): domain Bacteria; phylum Bacteroidota; class Bacteroidia; order Chitinophagales; family Chitinophagaceae; genus CADEDV01. Next base: position 12,513 of record CBFGYO010000037.1, read on the forward strand.
GATGCCCCTTACAACAAAGGTTCTTCTATCCACAGCGCTTGTGGAAGTTTTGGCGGGGATATGATCGCTGATAATGATGGAAATCTATTCGTGATTTCAGCATTCAATAAAATTTTCAAAGTAAATATCGAAACCAAGATTGCCACCCATATTGGTTCTGTAAATGGGCTTCCTGCTAATTTCACAACCAATGGAGCCGCTGTAACCAGCGATAACAAGATTCTTTTAGGAAGCGCAGTTGACGGCAATAATTATTACCTGGTTGACCCCAGGCAATGGACAGCATCTGTATATCAATTGGCAGGTGGCTGGCGCAGTTCTGATCTTGCCAATAGTAATATACTGGTAACCAAAACGACGAAATCCGTATTAGAAAATGTCGTTCGCCCTCCTTCTGCAGAGGACCTGCAAACAAAACTTGTACAGGTATACCCCAACCCGGTTACAGACAACCAGTTTGTTATTCATTTCAACAGGTTAGCGATCGGGGATTATAGCATCCGGGTTACGGACGTTATGGGCAGGCAGGTATTGCAGCGTGTTGTAAATGTTGCAAGTGAAGACCAGACAGAAACTATACGACTAAGTCCTGCTTCGGCAAAAGGATTTTACCTCGTGAATATTTTTGATAACAACAGCAAAGCTGTATTTACAAAAAAACTCGTCGTCCAATAAATTAGTGGCTAACTTTTTTTCAATGTCCTGCTCCGGCAGGACATTTTTGTATAAATAAACGTGTCCCTAATGGTTTTTTTGTAGCCGGATAGGCATCATAGGTGGCTTCACGCATCCTGGTTAGCTGCACTTTTGAAAAATTTCCCACACGTAATCATATAAAAGTTTTTTAGCTGTATATTAAAACACTGATTTGTGCGATCGTCAAACCCATGAAAATCCACCGATTTATTATTTATTATGTCAACAGATTTTCAACGAATATTTGAGACGGCGCCAGATCTCTACCTTGTACTCAAGCCAGACCTGACGATTGTTGCTGCCAGCGATTCTTACCTGGCTGCATCATTTACGTCGCGCGAGAATATTCTTGGAAAAAATATATTTGAAGTTTTCCCCGACAACCCCAACGACCCGGGTGCAACCGGTGTAAAGTACCTGCGAGCCTCATTGGAGTATACACTCAAACATCGCAAGCCACATACGATGGCGGTACAGCAATACGACATACAAAACACTGAAGGGCAATTTGAAAAAAAATTCTGGAGCCCCCTCAACACACCCGTATTGAATAACAATAACGAAGTGCTCTACATTTTGCATAAGGTAGAAGATGTAACCGATTTTATAAAGGCTAAAGAAGATAGGGAAAAACAGACTGTGTTGACTGATGATCTCAAACGACAGGTGGAAAGTATGGAAGCCGATATCTATAAACGGGCACAGGAAATTCAACGCTTTAATACTCAATTGCAGGAACAGGTAAATGAAAAAACTGCTGAACTGCGAGCAATCTTCGAAAGAATCTCCGATGCATTTGTAGGACTCGATGACAAGGGAAATTTTATTTACGTAAACACGCAGGCGGAAAATGAGCTGGGAATAAATGCCCGCGAACTATACGGCAAAAACATTTCAGAAGTATTTCCACCAGAGATCCAGGGCGAACAATTTGTATCAGCATTTACAGAAAGCATGGGTACAGGCATTTACCGGCGGGTGGAAGTGTATTCACAACTTTATAAATCATGGTTTGAAATACAACTATACCCTTCTCAATCCGGCATGTCCGTTTTTTTTCGTGATATTTCTGAACGCAAACGGGCCGAAGAAATATTGCGGGCTTCCGAATATAAATACAAGCTGTTATTTGAAAGTAACCCGATACCGATGTGGATGCTCGACATGCCGTCGCGCAATTTTATAGCCGTAAACAATGCGGCCACCGATTTATACGGATATACTCGTGAAGAATTTCTTGCAATGGACGCTACCCAGATTCGCCCTCCCGAAGATGTAGCGCGCTTTCTTGCACAATCACCCGATCCGCAGGCAGGCGTACGCCATTCAGGAATATGGCGACATTTAAAGAAAAATGGTGAGCTCATAAATGTTGATATTATCACCCATGATATTTATTACGAAGGAAGGCCTGTAAGGCTCGTGCTGGCAAATGATATTACAGAAAGGATCAAAGCTGAAGAGAAATTGAAGGAATCCCACGAACAACTACGTCAGCTTGCATCCCATCTCCAACATATCAGGGAAGAAGAGCAGAAACGCATCGCCCGCGAAGTGCATGATGAACTTGGACAACAGATCACCGGTTTGAAAATGGACATTGCCTGGATCTGGAAGAAAATCGCTGGCATCAATGGTATACAGCCCATTGAAGAAAAGCTTAAGGAGATGACGGCACTGCTCGACGATTCCGGGCAAACGATAAGGAAAATAGCTTCTGAATTACGGCCGAGCATCCTCGACGACCTGGGCGTGATAGCTGCACTGGAGTGGCAAACGCGTGAGTTTCAAAAAAGATTCATGATACCGGTGCGTTTTCACTCGGATGTCGTGTATCTCGACATTGATCCCGTGGTGGCAACAGGACTTTTCCGCCTGTATCAGGAATCCCTTACCAATATCGCCCGTCATGCGCAGGCTACGGAAATAACAGCGCAGTTGCTGGTCAACAACAACTACATATCCTTTACCATATCCGATGATGGTGTGGGCTTCAAACCAATGGAAATGGAGGCGAAAAAAACGCTGGGTATACTGGTCATGAAAGAACGGGCCCTAATGATGAATGGCAAACTTCAAATAAAGAGTACACCTGGTGAGGGCACTACTATTTCGGTGAAGGTGCCGCTTCCTTTAGAGAGATAAAAGTTAAAAACTAAAAGATAAAAGTGGAAACAGCTTCGAGCTGGGACCCTCGGGCAGAAAGCTCTGTCCTTATTCGCCGCTCAAGGCGCTTGGCTGTTATTAGCGTGCATCCTTCCAAACCAACCTGATATGTTTTGCTTTCTTTTCAAAATCGGCACAACCTTCGCCGCGACCTGTAAATCCTCCGGATGGAGCACAAACGTATTGACACATAGTGTCAACGGCGATATTAAAGTGATCACAACAGTCGCTGTTGAATAAATAGACTGTTTTGCCATTATAAATAAATTCATCAATTTGGGCAGGTGGCATCCATTTGGGCTCCTTCTTCAGAGAATCGATCTTTTGTTGAATACAGGTTGGAATTTCTGCCTGACTGCTATTTTGATTCTTTTTTTTACACCCATCCTGCATAAGCGCCGGAAGGCTGAGCAACAATAAAATGTATTTCATCACCAAGGTTTACCTGTTTGAAAGGATATATTTGCAAAACTGGGTTTCGGACCTGTGTAAAGGCTGCTGTAAACACCCTGCCTGCACATACAGGCTATTTGTATGATAGAAACCGGGACCCACACAAAAATAGCATTTTGGAAAAAAGCAATTTCGTAGACCAGATCAGGATATTTTGCCGCAGTGGCCACGGAGGTGCAGGCAGCAAGCACTTTATGCGCAATAAATTTACTGCAATGGGCGGGCCGGACGGAGGTGATGGCGGCCGTGGCGGTCATATTATATTAAAGGGAAATAAAAATCTTTGGACCTTACTTCACTTACGTTATTATAAAAATGTTCTGGCCGAAAATGGCGAGGGCGGAAGTGGCAACAATAAAACGGGCCGATTTGGAAAAGATATCATCATTGAAGTACCACTCGGCACCATTGCACGCGATGAAGAAACCAATACACAGGAAGTAGAAATCCTGGAAGACGGACAGGAAGTGATCTGGATCGAAGGCGGCAAAGGTGGTTTAGGCAATGCCCAATTCGCTACTCCTACCAACCAGGCCCCTGAATATGCACAACCCGGCCTGCCTGGCAAAGAAGCATGGAAAGTACTTGAGTTGAAAGTTCTTGCCGATGTTGGATTGGTAGGTTTTCCAAATGCCGGCAAATCCACATTGCTGTCTGTAATTACTGCGGCCAAACCAAAGATTGCAGATTATGCATTTACTACCATCACACCCAACCTCGGGATGGTAGAATATCGTGATGGTAAAAGTTTTTGTATTGCGGATCTGCCCGGTATTATTGAAGGTGCCTCTGAAGGCAAAGGACTTGGATATCGTTTTCTTCGACATATAGAGCGCAATTCAGTATTGCTGTTTCTTATCCCTGCCGATAGTGCGGATCATAAAAAAGAATTTGAAATACTTGTCAACGAGCTGGAACAATATAATCCTGAACTACTGCACAAACAATTTGTAATCGCCATCAGCAAAAGTGATATGCTTGATGATGAACTTAAAAATGCGATAGAGAAAGAACTTCCGCGAGATATTCCGCACATATTTATTTCTTCGGTAACGCAAAAGGGATTGGTGCAATTGAAAGACTTGCTTTGGAAAATATTGAACGAACAAGAGTAGCTGCGAGCTACGAGCCTCGAGCCGCGAGCTTGGGGCCGTGAGCACAAGCCACTAATGTATATCGCATTAAATAAACACTTCTGGTCTCGATACCGGATTCCCAGCTCGCAGCTCGAGGCTAGCAGCCCGCAGCTTGGCCCTTTTGGTCGCCCCTGTTTTTTATAGTACGTTTGTCATCCTAAAAATTTCATATGAAAAAACTATTATTAACGCTAGTGCTTTCAGCTTCAATGTTTCTGAAATCCTTTGCCGATGAAGGGATGTGGTTGCCTTTATTGCTTGGGCAGCAGGTGTACAACGACATGGTTAAAAAAGGGCTGAAGCTTACTTCCCAGCAACTTTATAGCATCAACCAGCCTTCGTTAAAAGATGCGATCATCATTTTTGGTGGCGGTTGTACCGGCGAGATCGTAAGTGCAGAGGGGTTGATTTTTACAAACCATCACTGCGGGTACGATGCCATTGCATCTGCAAGTTCGGTTGAACATAATTACCTGAAAGACGGGTTTTACGCACGAAACAAATCAGAAGAAATACCAACTACGTTAACCGTGCAGTTTTTATTACGGATAGACGATGTAACGGCACTGGTGCTGGACTCACTAAAAGGATTGAGTGGCGTGGAAAGGGTGCAGCGCCAATCAGCAGTGCTGACTAATATCAATAAGCGAATGAGTGATGCTTCGCAAAATATCGAAACGAGAGTAAGCGCTCTTTTTAAAGGCAACCAGTATCTCGCGTTCGTTTACCAGCGATACACCGATGTAAGGCTGGTAGGTACTCCTCCTGAAAGTGTTGGTAAGTTTGGCGGCGATACAGACAACTGGGAATGGCCGCGCCATACAGGCGACTTCTCCGTGTTTAGAGTGTATGCAGATGCAGCAGGCAAGCCGGCAAAATTTGCTGAAGGTAATAAACCATTGAAGCCAAAGTGGTACCTGCCTGTGTCGCTTAAACCTTTGAAAGATGGTGACTTTGCCATGATATGGGGTTATCCCGGTGGTACCAATCGTTATGAAAGTTCGTACGGCATTTCGCTGTCAACTGATATCAATAATCCTACTCTTGTAAAACTGCGGGATATGCGATTGAAATATATGTTTGAGGAAATGAAAAAAGATCCTGCGGTGAAACTACAGTTAGCATCGTCTTACGCTGGTATTGCGAACTACTGGAAGTTTTATGATGGGGAAACCAAGCAACTTGTGAAATATGACATACTTGGTCAAAAGAAAAAAGCTGAAGAAAAATTCAATGCATGGGCTGCAAGCCGTCCTGAATACGCATCAATTTTTTCAGATTGGAGCAAAGCCTACGACGCATGGCGACCATATGCCAAGCACCGCCAGTATATGAATGAAGGCATTTTTGGTTCACCATTGATCGCTTTCGCTAGCTCCTTGTTGCAGGTAGAAGCTGCAATTGTAAAAACCGGCTCCACACAGGCCGATGTAAAAAAAGCGCTGGATGCTGCTTCTCAACAACGGGCTTCATTCCTGCAGTCGGAAAATAAAATTTCGGATCAGAATATCGTGGCGGCTGTTACCCGCATGTATTATGATGATGTGAGTAAAGACCAGCATCCTGTCGGTTTTTATGGTAACCTGAAGAATACTTACGGACCGCTGAATGATGATAATACTTATAAAAAATATGCTGCCGATATATTCAGCAAGACATTCATTTTTGATGATGCCCGGTGGAATGCATTTGTGGCCAACCCGGATGCTAACGTATTACAATCAGATCCCGCCTTTGCATATGCAAGCGCGTTTTATACCAACTACAGCAGTAAATACCTTCCTTATTACCAGCAGTTCGTAGCAAAGAATGGCGAGTATGGTCGTCTTTACCTTAAAGGCATTATGGAAATGGATCCTGCCAAAGCAAAAATGATGTATCCCGATGCCACATTCACCATGCGTGTCAGCTATGGCAACGTAAAATCATACCGGCCGCGCGATGCAGTTTTTTATGATTACGTAACCACGTCGAAAGGAATACTCGAAAAATATAAAGCGGGTGATTATGAGTTCGACCTTCCTGCAAAGCAGGTGGAATTGCTTAAGAAAAAAGATTTCGGTCAATATATCGATCCCACCCGTAAGGACCTGGTGGTTGGTTTCATTACCACCAACGATATTACTGGCGGCAATTCCGGATCGCCGGTATTGAACAGCAAAGGCGAGCTGATCGGTCTTGCCTTCGATGGCAACTACGAAGCGCTGAGCCATAAGTTGGCTTTCGACAAAGACCTTAACCGTACCATCAATGTCGACATCCGCTACGTGTTGTGGTGTATCGATAAACTGGGTGGGGCACAGAATATCATTAAGGAATTGAAGTTGATGAAATAAAAGGCTACGAGCTGCGAACTGCGAGCAGAAAGGCAGGAGTAAATACAAAATCTCTGTGCTTTCTGCTCGTAGCCGCAGCTTAAAAAGAGATAAATTCGCTTCAAAGAACTGCTTTGCAAAACGTAATAAAAATATTCTGTTGCCTTGTAACCTACTGTCTTAGCCTGTGTTTGATGGCGCAACCTCCACAATTCAGCCTCGCGACAGATGTAGGTGTGCAAAGAAGCTTCAGGCCCGACCAGCAGTTTTGGGCATTTGGTCACACCATACAGGGTCAGCTTCATGCCAGCTATACAGACGCGATTTACTGCTGGCTATCGTATTACACCAACGGAAAATTCAGGAACGAACTCCAGGCGACTGCGAAATCACCCGCAACAGTTCCCCAACAAATAGATTATACTAACAAGGCAACGATGGGTTTCCAGCAATTTTCGATTGGCTGGAAGAAATATTTAAAAGGGAATTATGCAATTGAAACTGGTTGGAGCCTTTATACATACGCTGGTTTCGGGATACTGTTCGGCAATGTAGTCAATGAACAAACTGCTGTAATCGATACTTCTCTTTATAATGTGCAGGTAAAAAATGGTTCGGGTAAATTCAAACGCCTCACGCTTGACCTGGGACTGGGAGCAGAATTTCCAATTGGCGCGGGATATTTTATCTATACAGAGGGCAGACTTTGGGTGCCAGCTTCGGATTACCCAAGTAAATATGTTTATGTTAATGATGACGCACCACTGGTTGGCATGTTCAATGCTGGGATACGAATACTGTTCTGATAAGTCTATTCATATTTGATATCAAACCTTCCTTCTGTAACCGTTAAGGGAACTGGTGTGTTGTAAAGATTAATTGCAGTGAATTGAAACGTTCCGGACACAATCCTGTTCACATTATCGAGTTTTGTAATGGTTACGGATCCTGTATATTGATCGGATGTGATCCATTCATTGTCAGGAGTTATATTTCTTTTTACATAATACGCATAGCTCACCGTCTGGCTGGGATATCCAGAACTAGGCATATTCAATAAATAAGTGCCCGGCCCGGTAACACCTTTAATAAAAAACAAAAATTCGGTTTCGTTGGGAGAAGACGCCAGGTTTTGCGCTTCGATGTAAAGACCATTATCTGGTACAAAATGCGCCCGCAAAACGCTGTTGGCATTAATGGGCCCAAAACCGGAAGGCACCCAAAACTTTCCATCTACTTTAGCACCAAAGGTATTAGCGCCCGTTTCTGTAGCCGGCGGCAATTCTGATACGTCTTTTTTGCAGGCAACAAAGAAGACCATAGCTAAACAGGCTGCAAGGATGTTTTTCATAGTAAACTTCATGCAAATTAAACGCCGGAATAGTGCATTTCGTATACTTAACCGGTTTCATCATGAATAAAATGGACAACATCGGGTAAGTATTATCTTTATCACGCATATTAATAATCTATGAATCAATTGACGATTGCCCAGGTGGAGTTATATAAGTTATTTATACCACTTAAAGAACCTTTCATCATTTCCCTGGGACCTATATACAATGCCGAAAATATTATTGTAGTTATTAAAACACAGGAGGGGCTTGCTGGCTATGGCGAATGCAGTCCTTTTATGAGCATCAATGGCGAAAGCATGGATACCTGCTTTATCGTAGGCCAGTATTTCGCCCGTTTGTTTATGGGAAAAAATGCCCTGGCTATACCGGAACGGATCGCCGAAATGGATCGACTGATTTACGCCAACAGCAGTATCAAAAGTGCATTTGACATGGCACTATACGACCTGGCATCGCAACATGCCGGCCTACCACTTTACAAGTTTCTTGGAGGCAGTAACGATAAAGTAATTACAACTGATTACACTGTAAGTATCGGCGACCCTGATAAGATGGCGAACGACGCACTTAAAATTTTGCAGGAAGGATACCCGGCAATAAAAGTAAAGCTTGGTAAAAATGGCAGCAAAGACGTGGAGCGCATGAAAGCCATTCGCAAGGCTGTTGGTAATGCTATTCCCCTACGAATTGACGCCAACCAGGGATGGGACGTTGATGAAGCAATTGAAACCCTCAACGCGATGGCTACCCTGGATATCCAGCATTGTGAAGAGCCGATTGCCCGTTGGAACTATATGCAATTACCCAAAGTGAAAAAAGCCAGCCCCATACCCATCATGGCTGATGAAAGTTGCGGCGACGAACATGATGCAGAAAGGTTAATTGCATTGGATGCGTGCGATTATTTAAATATCAAGCTGGGTAAAGCAGGAGGTATATTCAAAGCATTAAAAATTGTAGAGCTGGCAAAACAAAAAAAAATGCACCTGCAGGTGGGAGCATTCATGGAATCGCGCCTGGCGATGACGGCTTTCGCTCACTTCTCTTTATGTGATCCACTGATCGAACATTTTGATTTTGATACGGCGCTTATGTTTCGCGAAGATCCAGTGGATGGAGGAATTGTTTATGGTAAAAACGGTGTCATTACAGTGCCGGAGACTATCGGACTTGGTGCAAAATTGCAGGAGGATTGGCTAGATAAGTTGGAAAAAGTTATAATAAGCTGAAAGAGATAAAAGTTGGGTTAGGTTGTAGGTGACTTTATTGGCTTTTTTTACCACATAGAATCATAGACACAAAGGTCATCATAGACTTAGGCCGATAGTTTACTTATCAGCTTTTTTGAACACATAGGAGCATAGAAACAGCATAGGCGTTTTAAATTTTTAAAAACTATGTTGATCTTTGTGTCTATGATTCTATGTGGTAAAAAAAGCTAATAACTGCAACTTCAACCTAAACCAACTTTTATCTTTTAACTTTTATCTTTTTCAAAACCTTCCCCTTCTTTACCACTTCAGCAGGAGTATTATCTTTCCAACGCCATAAATGCACACATGCATACGTGCGGTAAGGCGACCATTTAGTTGAGACATTAATCATAGCCTCCTTTAATTTCTTTTTATCACTTGTATCCAGTTTGTACAACCTGATCATTGCGTTTTGGATACCGAGATCATCTACTGCAAACACATCTTCACGTCCTAAAGCAAACATAAGCAGCATCTCTACAGTCCAGCGGCCCACGCCTTTGATTGGTGTAAGGTATGCGATGACCTCCTCGTTGTCCATTCGCTGCAATTTTTTCGCATCCATACCAAAGTCGAGTTCAAATTGCGCCACATTTTTTACATAATTCACTTTGGCATTGCTAAGCCCGATGCCACGCAAAGTTTCAAAGGGAGTTTCTATTATTTGCCGGGCTGTAGGTTCTTTACCAGCATACAAAGCAAGGAACCGATTATGAATCACCGTTGCTACCTTGGTTGAAAGTTGCTGGCTCATTATTGACGCACAGAGGTAATTGCAAATGTTCTTTCTTTTCTTCAGCGTATGTGGCTCCCCACCGTCGATCAGCTTTTTAAGTTTCTTATCGCGTGAAAGATGAGATATATAGTGCATTTCATTCCTCGTTTTTATAGTTCGGATGAGCTACGGCTCGAAGCTCGCAGCTCGAATCGATTCACTCAGGAGCCATATAGTGCATTTCATTCTCGGTTTTCCTAGCTTGGATGAGGTTCGGCTCGTGGCTCGAGGCTCGCAGCTCGCAGCTATTCACTCAGGCTCCAGCTCATTTCTCCGCCCTTTTCGTCTTTTAATGCAATTCCAAGTCGAGTCAACTGGTTCCTGATTTTATCTGAAGTGGCAAAATCTTTTTTATTACGGGCCTCCTTGCGGATATCGATTAGTAATTGCATTACACCCTGGAGTTTTTCATTATCAGCACCACTCACCTGCTGCAGCCCCAGGATATCTTCAATCCAGGTCTTAAGCTTTGTTCGCATCAGCGTGATAGTAGCAGGGGTAAGTGCCGACATCGGTATTGTTTTATCCTTGAGTGAATTGATAACCGGCACGAGTTCAAAAATGTTAGCCAGCACTTTCGCGGTACTAAAATCATCATTCATGAAAGGCTCAAACTCTGACAACAGCTTATTTACCTTAGCTTCCAATTCTGCATCTACGGGTTGGGAATTCCCGTCATCCAACGATCCAAGTTTTCCCAGGTTCTCATATGCATCCCATAATCTCTTCAATCCTTTTTCGGATGCAAGCAGTGCTTCATTACTGAAGTCGAGCGTGCTCCTGTAATGTGTTTGCAAAATAAAAAACCGGATGGTCATCGGGTGATAGGCCTTTTCCAGCATAGGATGATCACCACTGAATAATTCTGTTAGTTTGATCACGTTGTTATAACTCTTGCCCATTTTGCGGCCATTAATCGTGATCATGTTGTTATGTATCCAGTAGCGCACCGGAGATATGTGATTGCAAATAGTACTCTGTGCTATCTCGCTTTCATGATGGGGAAACAGAAGGTCCATGCCGCCGCCATGAATATCGAATTGATTGCCCAGGTATTTTGTTGCCATGGCAGAGCATTCGATATGCCAGCCCGGGAAACCTACTCCCCATGGACTTTGCCAGCGCATGATATGTTCGGGTGCGGCGTTTTTCCATAAAGCAAAATCAGCCTTGTCGCGTTTTTCTTCCTGCCCCTCGAGATCGCGGGTGGTTTCCAGCAGATCGTCGATCACGCGGCCGCTAAGTTTTCCGTAATCATATGATTCGGCATATTTTTTAACGTCGAAATATACTGAGCCGTTTACGACGTACGCGTAGCCCGCATCAAGTATCTTTTCGATCATACCGATCTGCTCTACGATATGGCCTGTAGCGGTTGGCTCAATGCTTGGAGGAATAGTATTGAATTGCGCCATCGCCCAATGGTACAGGTTAGTATACTTCTGCACAAGTTCCATGGGCTCGAGTTTTTCCAAAACTGCTTTCTTGGAAATTTTATCTTCCGCTTCCCGTCCTTCTTCTTCAAAATGTCCCGCGTCAGTAATATTTCGCACATAGCGCACTTTATATCCCAGGTGTTGCAGGTAACGAAAAATCACGTCGAAGGTGATGTAAGGTCGGGCATGGCCCAGATGGCTTTCACCACTAACAGTGGGTCCGCACACATATAAACCCACATGTCCGGGAGTAATAGGAGTAAATACTTCTTTTTGCCTGCTGTATGAATTGTAAACTTTAAGCTCACTCATGATTTTTATTCTTGCAGCTATTTTGTCCTGTACTGACAGGTAAATTAATGCCGATGAAAATTAAGGTTATGGGAATAGGCCGGAACCCGGCAAAGCTAATATTTATGCCGTCATTTCTGAACAACAACAGCAACAGGTATGTGATTGTAAAACTTTCACGTTCCGAAGATACCAAAATTCGTCTTACTTTTTAGTGACTATATCGGCTACCAGCATGTAATGATCGGAATAGTTGCGGGCAATGCGGTTGAACTGCCTGACCTTGAAATGGCTATCGGCAAAAATATAGTCAATACGAAGTGTAGGCGATAAGGAAGAAAAAGTGCGGCCGATGCCAAATCCTTTTTCCAAAAATGCGTCCTGCATCCCGCCGCGCACGGTAAAATAGGTGTAGGAATTGGGAATATCATTCAGATCGCCACAAAACAAAACAGGGTATGGGCTGTCGCCTACCACCTGGTGGATGATATCTGCCTGTATGCTTCGCTGTTGTACGCCCCATTTTATTTTGGATACGATGGTTTTGGAATTGGACACCATGCCTTCGTCTGCCTCCTTGATCTTATTGATCCGTTCATAATCATCTTTGCCGAATTGTAAAGATTGGAGGTGCGTGGTATAAACGCGAATTGTATCATTACCCACTTTTATATCAGCATGCATCAATGCGTCAGGTAAAGTTGGCCTGGGATAACGGATCATGCCGCTATCAAGGATCGGGAAGCGGGAAAAAATAATGCTCCCGGTAAAGTGTTTGTCGCCATCGATATCATGAGAATAATACCAATAAGGATATTGAAGGTTTTGCTGTATATAATCAATATTGGGGTAATAGGTGGAGTCGAAGGAGTGAAAAAACTCCTGCAGGCAAAGTATGTCCGCATTCTGTTCTTTCAGTTGTTCCATCATCTTCAGTCTCGTTTGACTCCCCATATTATTATTACGCTTCATTTCAATAAAGCGGGCCACGTTCCAGCTTACTACACGGAGGGTGCCTGGTTGTTTGGTTGGGGCAAATGAACGCGACTGGTTGAAGGCAAAAAAGACGCCGGTACTTGGTATGCCAAGGAGCAAAGCAAAAAAGGAAATGAGAGCATAGCGGGGCTTCACCAATAGCCAGGTGATAAGAAAAGAAATCACAATTATGAGCAGGAAAGGAAATGCAAGCCCCAGGAACGACACGATCCACCATTTTTGCGGATGCAGGTATGGTGTCAGGCATGCCAGCAGGAAAAAAATTACGACGGCAATATTAGTGTAAATAAAAAACCGCTTGGTGAAAAGTCGGAACTTGCTTGCCATTACCGCAAATTACGAGTTTCAAGCAAAGGGTGCAAGGTTCAGGAATAAGGCTTAAAAGTCACCTGCCGTCATTGGTTTCATCGCGTCTCAGCTTGAAACGCTGCGGGAAATAAAATCACAAATCTTCCTGCGCCGCCCTTTTTAGTAATTCCTTTTCTTCTTCAGTAAGGCAGTGATATCCTTTTTGGCTGATTTTATCGAGAATATCATCGATACGCTGCTGTGTTACGTTGGGAGTTTTTTTGAAGGGAGTAGAGGTTGTTTTATAAAACAATTCTTCTTTTACACTTTTGCCTTTCTTGGGTTTGTCGGGGTTGAACAGGTTGTTGACCCAGTCGAAGAAATTACTCATCCAGTCGCTCCAGTCGTAGCCCCTTCTATACATAATGATGAATACAAAACCCATAAAGGCGCCACCAAGGTGAGCGATATGTCCCCCGGCATTGTTATAAGGAATGGTGGCCAAATCTACCACGAGGTAAAGTACGGTGATTACCCATAAAGGGATGCCTCCATTCAACATCGGAAATATCCGGTAGCCGGGAGCGATCATTGTTGTAGCGACTGCTATCGCCATGATACCAGCAGATGCTCCCAGTAATACACTATTGCTGGCCTGCGCCTGCAAACCTGGAAACAAGTTATACGAAACAATAAAGGCTATAGCTCCTGCCAGCCCGCCATAGATATAAATGGGAACGATCTTTCGATTGCCGGTAAGATCCTGAAGAATGTACCCGAATGCCCATAACCAAAGTGTATTACCCAGGATATGCAGTACACCGGTATGGGTGAACATATAGGTAAATACTGTCCATGGTTTTGTACCGAGCTCATTCGTATTAGCCGGTAATACAAACCATTTAATGATGCTTTCGCTGAATACTGCTTCTGCCTGCCCGTCTTCGCGGTAGATAAAAAAGAAAAAGACCTTGATAAAACTGAGTATAACGAAAATAACCAGGTTGACGATTATCAGCATGGTAAGGGCGTTATTGCTCTGCCCCAGGGTTATTCGTTGTTTATATTCTTTTTCAGGGTATGCCATATCTCACATGGTCGGACTGTAAAATTAAGCGAAAACCAAATGTAGAAAATATGGAAATGAGGAAATGTGAAAATTGGTTCTTCCACTCCACTACCGATGGCTATCGGGATCCATATCTTACATTTTCACATTAGTACAACGTGCGCCTGTTGGTTTTGTTCCAGATGTAAACGATTAAAAATCCTGTAAGTGCACCACCGAGGTGTGCAAAATGCGCAATGTTGTCGCCCGACACCTGGCCCACACCGCCAAAAAGATCGATCAGGACATAGATCAATGCCACCCATTTTGCTTTGATAGGCACCGGGATGGGGATGATCATCAATTCTGTGTTGGGAAACAGGTAGGCAAAGGCCGCAAAAATACCCATTACCGCGCCCGAAGCTCCTACAACATGCGCATACCCGCCGGTGAAATATTGCACGGCAAGGTGCGCAACAGCCGCACCCACACCACAGGCCAGGTAGAAGAATAGAAATCGCTTTGGTCCCCACACATTTTCGAGAATTCGGCCAAACATGAAAAGGGCGAACATATTGAAAAGTATATGTATCAATACCGGCGACGCCTGTCCACTGGGCGAGAATGAATAGGAAGCATGCGCAAACATATGGGTAGCTATCTGGTAGGGACTGAACCCAGGTGAATTGATCGGCCACAATGCGAGACGTTTGGTGAGCCACATGAGTTCATCAGGATTATTATCATAGATCAACTGCGCTACCCAAACTAATACATTAATGATGATGAGGTTTTTTACAATAGGCGGAAAACCAGATGGCCGCGTATAACGGAAGTTACTCATAGTGTAAATTTAAAGGCAAATGAGAGAAATGAGGCAAATGTGAAAATGTGGAAATATGGAAATATGGAAATGGAGAATTGAGTTTTCCCGCAATTATCGATAAAATAAGATTTGCCTTATCCATTTTCACATTTGCATATTTTCACATTTTCACATTAACAACGGTTGTCACATTCGTAATTTAAGCTGGACGACATTTTCAATATGCAATGTATGTGGGAACATATCTACCGGTTGAATTTTGGTAACCACGTATTTCGCATCCAGCAGGTTGAGGTCTCTTGCCTGTGTGGCCGGGTTGCAGCTTACATAAACTACCGTAGGTGCTTCAATCTCGAGAATCTTGTTCACAAGCTTTTCGTGCATCCCTGCACGTGGTGGATCTGTAATAATCACGTCGGGCCTCCCATGTGCTGCGAAAAAATCATCATCGCATATATCCACTACATCGCCGGTATGGAACGAAGCAAAATCGGAAATGCCATTTAATGCTGCATTTTCCCGGGCATCCTCGATGGCGGCATCGATCATTTCCACACCAACAATTTTCTTTGCCTGTCCGCTTACAAAGATGCCGATACTACCTGTACCACAATACAGGTCATATACGGTTTCACTGCCGCTTAATTCCGCGAAATCCCTTGCTACCTGGTATAATTTTTCTCCCTGCCTGGAATTGGTTTGGAAAAATGACTTGGGACCGATCTTAAACTGGAAGTCTTCAAGTTTTTCGATTACATAACCCTTTCCAAAATAAGCTACCGGCTGAAGGTCGTGCAGGCTATCATTCTTTTTAGTATTGATCGTGTACAATAACGTGGTGATCTCTGGAAACTGGTCGAGCATATAATCGAGCAAGGCTTTGATTTTTTCCATGTCCTGCTCTGCAAAAACAATATTCACCATTATTTCGCCCGTGGTGCACAGCCTTATCTGCATGGTGCGCATCAAACCTGTATGATTACGGATGTCGTAAAACGTGTAGGCATGTTTGCGTGCAAATTCTCTTACTGCCAGGCGTATTGCGTTGGTGGGTTCGGCCTGCAGGTAACAGGTTTGAATGTCTACAATCTTATCGAATAGCCCGCGGGCATGAAACCCGAGTACATTTTGCTCGCTGCTGATATTGGGATTGTGAATCTCTTCCCTGGTCAGGAAGCGCTTGTTGCCGAAAGTATACTCCATTTTATTACGGTAGTACTTGGTAGCTGTGGCCCCTGCAATCGGGCGAATTTCGGGTAATGCCACCTTCCCGATACGCTGCAGGTTGTCACGAACCTGGCGCTGCTTGTATTCAAGCTGCTTTTCATACGGCAACATCTGCCATTGACAACCACCACATACACCAAAATGTGCGCAGAAGGGTTGCACCCGCTGCGACGAATAACCGTGAAATCTGAGGGGTCGCCCTTCGGCCCAGTCTTTTTTGTTTTTCAACAACTGAACGTCCACCACATCGCCGGGAACCACATTTTCTATAAAAATCACCTTCCCATCGATCCGGGCCAGGCTCTTTCCTTCGGCTGCATAATCTTCCACCTCGATTTTTTCAAGGATAATATCTTTCTTTTTTCTTCTCACCGCGCAAATCTAGTGTAATGTGGAAATGTGGAAGTATGAAAATGTGAAAATGAAAAGGCCTCATTTCCAAATTTCCACATTTCCATATTTTCACATTACTCTAAAAGCAACCTATTCTCACAATATATAGTCACTTTTTATAACTTTACCGGCTTATTCTGACTCATGAAAAAATGGACCATCCTTCCACTAATTCTATGCATGACA
>CBFGYO010000038.1:0-29051 GCA_965652975.1 uncultured Chitinophagaceae bacterium
TCTGGTTTCGACATTTTCGGCTCGTCTGGCAAACCAATAGGTGCCAAGTAATGAAATAAAGAAATAAACTGCCAGTACGTAAAGTATAGGAGCAAAGTAAGAAGAGGCGCCAAACCAGTCTCTTTGGATTACAAGGAATGAGATGCCGGCGGTGCAACGTATGCCTTCCCAAACAATCGCGTATGGATTGCGATCCATTAGTTCGGTTAATGAATACACGCTCAGGAAAATAAATCCACCATACCAGAAGATATAGCTTGTGTTGAGCTGGTTGATCAATGCAATATTGCCAAAAAGATAACTTATAAACAGCAGGATCATCAAAAGCTGTATCCAGCACCAGGTATTGAGAGCAGGGCTGGTGGGGGTGTCATATTTTTCAAAATTATAAACGTCATCGATTTTGTACACAGGATATCTGGCTGCAACATCCGCCGGGCGATAACCCGTGGGTTTAAACCACAGGGTGAATTTTTCTTTCCAGCTATTAGTGCGCCAGGCGTCCTTCATCATTAGCCAGAGGTGTTGGAAATTAATCTTTATAGGATTCCATGTACGCACGGGCCTGGTAATGCCATAAACTGGTGGTGCTTCTTTTAATTCTTCCTGGTATGTGCCGAATAATTTGTCCCAAAATATAAATATCTGTCCCAGGTTTTTATCCAGGTATTCTTTGTTGATAGCATGATGCACGCGATGATGAGATGGTGTAACGATTATCTTTTCCAGGAAACCCATTTTATTGATATGTTGGGTGTGATACCAGAACTGTGCGAAAAGATGCAACGGTCCCACCGTAGCGATCACAATTGTGGGCACGCCCACCAGCGCTGCAGGGATAAGCAGGAATGTGAAAGGATTTACAAACATCGAAATACTTTGTCTTAATGCACAAGCCAGGTTGAAATCCTCGCTACTATGATGTATGATATGCAGGTTCCAGAATAAATTGATATGGTGACTCCAGCGATGTACCCAGTAGCCTGCGAAATCGATGACGAGGAATGCAATGACATAGGTAAGCCAGGTAGTCTTTATTTGATAAACCGCAATTCGCTCAAGCAACCACGCATAAGTAATGATGGCAATAGTAAGACCCAGTACATCCTTTGTTACGTTGGTAACGCCGCTGGTGAGGCTCGAGATCATGTCCATATTCCGGACTGTATCTTTCTGTTTTTTCCACCCGTACCATTTTTCAAAAAGAACGAGGAACAAAAAGGCCGGCATGGCAATCAGCAGTATCTTTCCGTAGGTTTCCATAATCAACTCCAAATCTACTAAAACCAGACAATAATGTGAAACCCGATAGCTATCGGGTGTGGAAATATGGAAATTGAATTGTAGCATTTCGACGTTTCCACATTTACACATTACTTTACGTTTTTAAAAATGCGGAATGAAACATGTTTTTCAATGTATAGATGCACATACCTGTGGCAACCCTGTAAGATTGGTAAGGGAGGGCGGTCCGGAATTGCTGGGGAGCAATATGCGACAAAAGCGCCAGCATTTTTTAAAGTCGTACGACTGGATCCGAACGGGGCTTATGTTTGAACCCCGCGGGCACGATATGATGAGCGGAAGCATTTTATACCCGCCACATGATCCTGAAAATGATATAGCTGTTTTGTTTATCGAAACGAGTGGTTGCTTGCCGATGTGCGGGCATGGTACGATCGGCACCATCACCATTGCAATAGAAGAAGGGTTGATCGTACCAAAAGTGCCCGGTGTAGTAAGGATGGAAACACCTGCGGGTTTGGTATTGATCAATTACAAAATAAAAGATGCACTTACTGGCAAGGTAGAAAGTGTAAAACTTACCAATGTGCCATCGTTTTTATATAGCTCGGGTTTGACGGCAGCCTGTTCCGGCCTGGGCGATTTAATCGTGGACGTAGCTTATGGCGGTAATTTTTATGCGATTGTAGATGTGCAACCTAATTTCAAGGGGCTTGAATTTTATACAGCCGACCAGCTAATTACCTGGGCACGCGAACTCCGAAATAATATTAATGCCGCCTATACATTTATTCATCCCGAAGATGAAACAATTAATGGATGTTCGCATGTATTATGGACAGGTGCAGTATTGGACAAGTTATCAACGGCACGCAATGCAGTTGTATACGGTGAAAAAGCTATCGATCGTTCGCCTTGTGGTACTGGTACGAGTGCACGCATGGCGCAATGGTACGCTAAGGGACTATTGAAAAAAGGAGATGAATTTATACACGAAAGTATTATCGGGAGTAAATTCACAGGCCGTATTGAAGAAGAGTTAATGGTAGGAGATGTGCCGGCGATTCGACCCAGTATAGAAGGGTGGGCAAGAATTTATGGTTATAATACCATCTGGATCGACAAGGAAGACGATCCCTATGCACACGGCTTCCAGGTAATTTAATATTTTGATTAACGAACTCCTATGTTGACCTATGCTTCTATGCTCCTATGTGGTAAAATTGTGTCTTCCATTGCGGACAGTACGCGAAGGGAAGCCATAGCTTTACCACATAGGAGCATAGAAGCATATGTTAACATAGAGGATATTCGAGAAAGATTTTTACGCTATTGATAACGACTAACGGATAATCATGAAAGTTTCGATTATTGGAGGTGGTGTCATCGGACTTTGCACCGCATATTATTTACAAAAAGCAGGAGCGGAGGTAACGGTCATTGAACGTAATAATATTACAAACGGATGCTCCTTTGGCAATATGGGTTATATATCGCCCTCTCATTTCATTCCGCTGGCTACGCCGGGAATCATAGCCCAGGGGCTAAAATGGATGCTGAGTTCATCTTCGCCGTTTTATATTAAACCACGACCGGATGCAGACCTCTTGCGATGGGGCCTGACATTCTGGAAAAAAGCCACCGCAAAAAATGTGGAAGACAGCGCACCGCATCTTAATAATCTCCTGCAGCTTAGCCGTGAGGAAATGAATGTGCTGAAAAAAGAATTACCGGCTTCTTTCGACATGATTGAAAAAGGTTGCTGGATGCTTTATAAAAACCCGGCGACTGCAGATCATGAGAAACACCTTGCCGAGCAAGCCCATGCTTTTGGATTAAAAACGATCATGTGTACACCGGCCGAAGTGCAGGACTACGAACCAAATGTAGAAGTTGACGTTGCAGGTGGCGTATTATATCTCGACGACTGCCATTTGAATCCTGCGAAGTTCATGCAATCATTATTCAGTTACCTGCAGCGCGTGGGAGTAAAATTCTGGCTCAATACCAAAGTGGAAGGGTTCGAAACTTACAATGGCAGGATCACTTCGATTGTAACCGATACAGGCAACAGGGCCTGTGATGAAGTAGTGATTGCAAATGGATCCTGGATGGGCCAAATATCAAAACACCTGGGAATAAAGATCCTGATGCAGCCCGGAAAAGGATATAGTATTGTGTATGATGACATCGAGAAAAATCTCCAGTATCCTTCTATACTGGTTGACCACCGCACCGCTACCGCTCCCATTGACAAATGGTTGCGGATAGGGGGCACAATGGAACTCAGTGGCCACAGTGATAATATTTTGCCCAAAAGAGTGATGGCCATTTATAATGCGTTTAAGAAGTACTACCCAACGATGAACCTTCCTGTTCCTGATACTTCCACAGCATGGTTTGGATACAGGCCGGTAACCCCTGATGGTATGCCCTATATCGGGCGACACTCAAAATGGAAAAATCTTGTTTACGCTGGTGGTCATGCCATGCTTGGAGTAAGCGCCGCAGCGGGAACAGGAAGATTGGTGGATGAGATCATCACCGGAAAGCCCGTTACCATCGATATTACGGCATTCAACCCTGAAAGATTCAGGTAGTTTCGCCTTCATCAACAACCCGGATGATATAAAAAGGTAGAAGCATGTTAAATTTGGAACCGTGGTTTTAGGACTTATTTTCATGGTTGTATTTTTACTTTAATTATGGAGTGTACATCTACCCGACTGCCTTATCGCCAGACCGGAGCTTTCTCGAAGATCGCGTTGGATTATATTGACCAGGCACCTGCATTACGACCTTTTTATTCCCATCTACCCAGTTTGCAGGGATTGCAGCAGGCAATGAATGAACGGAAAAAATTTCCTACAGATCGTAAGGTGCTGGTAAATGTTTTGCAAAACCAATATGCAGATGTCGAAATTACAGCAGCCACACAAAAAAATATAGAGGCATTATTGGCACCCGACACATTTACAATTACGACAGCGCACCAGAATAATATTTTTACGGGCCCGCTTTACTTTATTTACAAGATCCTGCATGTTATAAAACTATCTGAAACGCTGAACACTACATATCCTGGTCAGCACTTCGTTCCTGTATTTTATATAGGTACCGAGGATGCAGACCTGGAGGAGCTCAACCATATTTACCTGGGCGATGACAAATTGAAGTGGGATACAAAACAAACAGGTGCTGTGGGCCGTATGAAAATAGATAAGCAACTGGTTTTGCTTATCGACAGGCTGGAAGGACAGTTGGTCGTAGAGCCACACGGCGGAGAGATTATTTCACTGATTAGAAAATACTATACGGTAGGCAGGGATTTGCAAACAGCAACATTTCAATTTGTGAACGACCTGTTTGGTGAATTTGGGCTGGTAGTGTTGTTGCCAGATAATGCAGACCTCAAAAAGCAGATGCGGAAAATATTTGAGGATGATCTTTTGCAGCAGACAGCTTCAGAAATTGTTGAAAATGCCGCAGAACACCTGGATGAAGCAGGTTATAAAGTACAAGCATACCCAAGGGAAATAAACCTGTTTTACCTGCAAGACGGCATGAGAGAACGTATTGTAGAAAAGAACGACCGTTTTTCGACAATCAATGGTAAATATGTTTTTAGCCGGGAAGAGCTTTTAACAGAACTGGAGAACCATCCCGAACGATTTAGTCCCAATGTAATTTTGCGTGGGCTTTACCAGGAAACCATCCTTCCTAATATTTCATTTATTGGTGGTGGTGGGGAAACGGCCTATTGGCTGCAGTTGAAAGACCTGTTTGATCATTATAATATCCCCTTCCCGGTGCTGGTACTGCGTAATTCTTTTTTGGTTGTCGAAAAAAAATGGCAGGAGCGTATCGCAAAACTTGGTTTCAGGATCGAAGATTTTTTCCAGGAGGAACAGGAATTGCTGAACCGGCTGGTTACAAAAGCAAGTAAGAATGATACCAGGCTCAATGGATCACTTACCGCCCTGGACGCATTGTACGAATCTTTTAAAAAACAGGCGGCTGCAGTGGATGTTACGTTAGAAAAACATGTTGATGCGCTAAGGTTGAAAACGGTGCATCGGCTACAGGAACTTGAAAAGAAGATGTTGCGCGCCGAAAAGCGAAAATTTAGTGATCAGCAGAGACAAATACAAGCGATACGCAGGGAGCTATTTCCTGGCAATGGATTGCAGGAGCGGCATGACAATCTTAGCTATTATTATGCAAAGGGTGGGAGAGCGTTTATAAAAATGCTTTATGAAAATTCACTCTCTTTGGAACAGGAGTTTGTGATCCTGGAAATGCAGGATGTATAAAATGGTTGCTAATATCGCAACCAATTTTCTAAAAAATGCCGGTCGCCTGTAAGTGAAACCAGGAACCTGGTTCGTGAACTTTTTAATGCCGCAGACTCCCAAATTTTTTCTTTTACTACTCCCTTTTTATTTATATAGTTGGAATGCAGGAACCAGTTTTCTTTCCCATCATTAATAATAAACCCTGTATGGAAGTCCAACCCGATGACATAAATCCCTTTTCCATACTCACTAATTCTGTCATTAAAAGCCGGGTATGAAAGCGAACTGAGGTTTTTAATCTTCTGGGCCGGTGCCAGGCTCTTCATCATTGTCATGGATGCGCAGGTAGAAAGCTTCACTCTGTTAATCCGGCATCCCATATGCTGGAGGACGGCGGTAACAAAATAACCGCAGGCTATTTGACCATTTCGCGGTTCATTGGTTATACCGTTAAAATCCCAGGATGTTCCGCTCCAATAGCGATACATACTGTCGCTAATCGAGTTTACCCAGTGATTTGCAAGCAGGTTCATTTCACTGTTGGATAAAGAGCCAGGGGAGTATTCTTGCTTAAAATGAATACGGATACTTTCTAAACTCTCTTTTAAGTAATTATAATTCGAATAGTAAGGTGCAATGACTTCAGTTTTTTCACTCTCCACCTGGTTGTTGCAGGCAGTAAAATAAAGAAGATAGAGTAAGGCAGCGATCTTCATGCGTATAGGATGCCAGGTTCGTCGTTTTCCATACTGCTATCCGAAAATACTATGATGATCTATGTGACTATGATACTATGTGGTAAAGGTCATCATAGTTTATTTCTTTTCAACGAGAAGTTTAAATAGCGTGCTGCTCCCATCATCATTATCCGCTGCCAGCACCAAATGCAGAAAGTGTTTTGTTTCTTTTGTAACGCATACCGATTCGATCTTCTGTCCCTTAAAACGCGGATCGATGGCATCGAGATCGATGACCTGGTCGGGATTGACTGACTTCCATCTCTTTTTTCCGGAAATATTTTTGATGATCCAGATATAACTTTTACCAATGGCACCGTCATCGTAAGCGTTGCGTGTGTCTTCTGTCGATACAGTCAGCACCAGGCGATCGCTGCGGGTAGCATAGGCAAGCCCCGACACGCCATTGAAAACAGAGGTGTCTGCATTACTGCCTACTATCAAACTAAAGATGGATACGGCTGCCTGTTGGTTCCAGAAGTTGTTATTGGTAATAATCAGTTGATTTTTCCGGTTTGTTTTATTACCCCGATTGGAAAGTACCATGGATCCGGGAATGGAACAGCTACCTTCTATATTTATTTCCTTGATACCATTGAATTGTAAACGGCTATAAAATGTATCGAGTGTTATTGCCTGTTTATCGCCATTTTCAGGGTTGATTAACCAGGCGGCATTCCTGTAGGGCGCAAGTGATCCTGAGCCTACAAGTAACAACTGATTTTTGCCACCTATCATCAGCTTTGTTATGGATTCGAGGTCGGATTTGGTGTCTTTAGGTAGCCGTTTTTCAATGCCAGGATAGAGCAGGATGGAATCCTTTATATGCAGGTTGGTATCCAGGATGAGTAGCTGTCTTGCATCGTCACCCATTAAATAAATGTGTTCGTTGTAATATTCGATACCGGAAGCAGAGGGGTAGGTTTCAATTTTTATGACCTCTTTCAGCAAGTGGGTTTTACCGCAGGAAGCGGCTAGCGATAATATAAAAACGGTAATACCGTAACGAAACATTTCTTTCACCGGATCAGTTATGCAGTTATCCTGTTAGTCAAATTTATTCTCCCAGCCATCTTTTTTCAATTTTTCCACTTTTTCGATTACTTCGTTGTTCAATGATTTTTTATAGTCGGATATTTTTTGGGAAATGGCCTCATCGGCGGTACCAATAATTTCCGCGGCGAGTATCCCCGCGTTTTTTGCTGCATTCAATGCTACTGTTGCCACAGGCACGCCGTTGGGCATTTGTAATATTGATAGCACGGAGTCCCAACCGTCGATCGAGTTAGACGACTTAATGGGTACGCCAATTACCGGTAGTGGCGTGATGGCTGCAACCATACCGGGCAGGTGGGCAGCGCCGCCGGCACCAGCGATGATCACTTTCAGACCGCGGTCTTTTGCCTGTTGTGCGTAATCTACCATACGCAAAGGCGTGCGATGTGCAGATACAACCGTCACTTCATGTATAATGTCAAATTGTTTCAACATATCGGATGCCGCCTGCATCACATTCAGATCACTATCACTTCCCATGATTATTCCCACAAGCGGTTTGTCTTTATTGGTTTGCGATTGGCTCATTTATTTTGTTAAACGGTTTTAAAGCTCCAGTTGGATTATGGTTTGAAGTTACTACTTGTAGGTAACAAATTTATGTATTGGTGATTGCATTAAGATCGTGAGTTGATTTCGCGCATATGGCGCAGATATAGGAGATTGGGCAGATTGTCGAGTATTAAATCCGCAAGATCTGCTCCACCCGCGCTACCTGTATCTGCGTGAAACCGATGGTGGTAAAAGAGAAAATTCCCTAACATTCAAAACTTATCGAATCAACGCACCCTTTATTCGCAATAGTTCCGTTTCCGAAAGCTTGGTATTGTACCTGGCGTCGATAAGCCGATTATATGCGTCTTCCAGGCTTTTTTGCGCTTCGCGCAACTGGATGATGGTAGAAGCACCCAGTCGATATACTTCGAGTGCAATGCTCACATTTTCCTTTGCGAGCAAAATGTTTTCTTCTTCGAGAATGAGAGCTTTTCGTTGTTGCTCATATTCCCGGTAGGCAATTAAAACAAAAGTATTGACCTGCGATCGCTGGGTTTCATATAAAAGCTGCTGGTATTTTATATCCAGTTTAGCCTGCTCTACCAGTCGCTTGGCATTGAAATTATTAAGGATGGGTATGGAAGCTGTCAACCCGTAGTTGAAACCTTTATTCTGGTTGAAGATGGGTAAGGCCGGGTTCAACGCCACATCGTTGTTGGTCTTGGTAAAGTTGTATGCAGAATTGAATGACACAGTGGGGAATCTTTCGGCTTTTCTTTCCCGTAAGGTAATGCCAGCGATATCGATATTTTTTTTAGTGATCAGCAATTGCGGGCTGGTATTTTCAATGTCACGCTGCACATCACTTAAAGCAAGGTCCATATTCAGTGGTATGGAATCGGCAACATCATATTCTTCGGTAGCGCCGGTATTCATCAGCAGGTTTAAGCGCTCTTTTAATTGCACAATCAAGGTTTGCTGCTCAAGCTGCTCCGCTTTTTGTGCATTCAGGTCTACTTTGCTTTGTAATACATCAGGCTTCGCGCCCACGCCAATGTCGAGTTTGCGTTCGGCCAGGTCAACTCTCGTCTGACTAATCGACATTTGTTCTTCTACCGCACGTAATTGCTGTTTTTGGCGCACAATATTGTAGTAGGTATTTACAACTGTTGCAACTGTATTTACCACCTGGTCTTTTATCCCCAATTGCCCAAGCTTTATAAACTCTTCGGCTTTGTCGCGCAGCGCAAACATTTTCAAACCATCAAATAGCACCCAATTGAGATTTACCGCAGCGTTGATATTATTGGTCTTTACTTTTCCCTCGCGTTTTGTACCGGTGTTGAATTCCTGGTTTTGCTGGTTGCGCGTCCAGTTGTCGCCAACAACCCCATTTAGTCTTGGCAGGAATACGGCGTTGCGATAAGAATAATCAAGAGCGGCTACCATTGAATCATTTTTCGCCAGCAGGATATCATAGTTATTCTGCAGCGCAGTGGCGATGGCTTCCTGGAGCGTGAGCACCTTTTGAGCCGAAGAATGAAAACAAATAAACAATAAAAAGGGGAGAAGGATTTTTTTCATCAGATCAGTACATTTTCATTTATGCGTGTGCAGCAGTTTCTTTTTCCTGTTCTTCCTGTGATTTATGAATGTAGGCGTCTATTTCGCTCTTTTTCTTCTTGGATGAAAGGAATGAATACATTGCAGGAATAACAAATAAGGTCAATACGAGCGAAAATAAAATACCACCTACTATTACTATTCCCAAAGGAATGCGACTTGTGGCGGCAGCACCAAGCGATAGGGCCAGTGGCAGCGCACCCAACGACATCGCCAGGCTGGTCATTAGGATGGGACGAAGACGCTGCGTGGCAGAGTAGATGGCTGCTTCCGTTTTATGCATGCCCTGTTTTTCCTGGTTTTGATTTGCAAACTCCACGATCAATATCCCATTCTTGGTTACAAGCCCAATGAGCATGATCATTCCTATTTGTGAAAAGATATTCAGCGTGTGACCGAATGCCCATAAGGATAGTACCGCACCTGCAATCGCCAGCGGAACAGTGAGCATGATAATCAGCGGATCGACAAAACTTTCAAACTGGGCGGCAAGAATCAGGAATATCAGTGCAAGAGCAAGTAAAAAGGCAAAACTGGTATTGCTGCTACTTTCTGCAAAATCTCTCGACGAACCGGAGAGCGATGTAGCAAACGTGTCGTCAAGCATTCCGTCTGCGATTCTTTCCATTTCGTCAATGCCATCACCGATCGTATAGCCAGGTTGCAAGCTGGCGGATATTGTTGCCGACTTATACCTGTTGTAATGATAGATAGTAGGAGGTGTATTTGATTCTTCAATAGACACCAGGTTGTCCATACTTATCATCTCATTGCGGTTGTTTCGAACAAAAAGTGTTTTCAGGTCATTTGGATCATCACGGTCGCTACGCGCTACCTGTCCCATTACCTGGTATTGTTTTCCATCCTTGGTAAAATATCCCAGGCGACGGTTGCTATATGCCAACTGCAATGTTTCAGAAATATCATTGACGCTTACTCCAAGTTCTGCTGCTTTCAACCGGTCTATTTCTACTCTTAATTCAGGTTTATTGAATTTAAGATCAACGTCAGCATTCAGCAACACTTTACTTTGCTTTGCCTCTTCGAGAAACTTTGGTAATATCTGTGTGAGCTTGTCGAAATTGTTGTTTTGAATTACAAAGGATACCGGTTGTCCGCCACGGCGGTTTACGGAAATCGTTTGTTCTTCGATGGCTACTGCACGGCCTTCGTTATAGCGCGGAAGGTTGCGGTTAACCATATTCACAATTTCTTTCTGCGATCGGTCACGTTCATTCGGCGGTGCCAGTGTTACGCGTACAAAACCAGTATTCGCATTTCCCGAACCTGAAAACCCCGGAGAGGTTACGCTTAATATTACTTCAGCTTCAGGTACAGAATCCATCATTAGATTACTTAACCGGTCCACATATTTATCCATTGCATCGAATGACGTGCCTTCAGGTGCTGACAGTTGTAATCGAAACTGGCTACGGTCTTCCATGGGTGCCAGCTCTGACTGCAGGTTGCGCCCGATAAAAAATATGGCGCCCACGCAGAGTGCAATTAGAATAATCGCTACCCAACGCACGCTCATGAAGCGACGAAGTGCTGCCTGGTAACTGTTTTCCATCCAGCGGAAGAAGGGTTCAGTCTTATTGTAAAACCAGGAATGTTTGTGAACATTTTTGCGGGTAAGTTTTACGTTCAGTACAGGTGTAAGCGTCAACGACACAAATGCGGAGATCAGTACAGCGCCTGCTACAACAATCCCGAATTCCCTGAAAAGGCGACCCACAAAACCCTGGAGAAATATGATTGGTAAAAAAACAACTGCTAGTGTGATGGAAGTAGCGATAACGGCGAAATAGATTTCTTTGGACCCCTCGACCGCTGCCTGCCATTTATTCATTCCCTTCTCCATCTTTTTATAGATATTCTCCGTGACTACGATACCATCGTCCACCACAAGTCCTGTTGCCAGTACGATAGCCAGCAATGAAAGCACATTGATGGTAAATCCCATCAGGTACATGATAAAAAACGCACCAATGAGGGAAACGGGAATGTCGATCAGTGGGCGGATCGCAATAATCCAGTCGCGAAAAAACAAATAAATGATCATTACAACGAGGAGGAAGGCGATCATTAATGTTTCTTCCACTTCCAGGATAGACTTTTTAATAAACTTGGTCTGGTCAAGAGCGATATTGATCTTGATATCATCGGGTACGTCCTTTTTGATTTCTTCCAGTCGTTTAAAAAACTCATCGGAGATAGATACGTAATTGGATCCCGGTTGTGGAATAATCGCCAGTGCGATCATGGGGGTCCCGTTTCCTTTTAAAACAGTTTCTTCATTTTCCGGTCCAAGTACAGCTTCGCCGACATCCCGCACGCGTACGTCAGCACCATTCACGTTTTTGATGATGATGTTGTTGAATTCTTCTTCGGTATTCAATCGACCAAAAGTTCTTACAGTAAGTTCAGTTGTATTACCTGATATTTTTCCCGATGGAAGTTCCACGTTTTCTCTTAGTAAAGCGGCCTGTACATCACCTGCGGTAATATTATACGCTACCAGTTGTGTGGGTTCGATCCAGATCCGCATGGCATATCTTTTTTCTCCCCAAATCTGTGTACCACTTACCCCGGGTATTGTTTGCAAACGTTCTACCAATACGTTGTTGGCATATTCAGTTATCTGCAACTGGTTACGTGTAGTACTTTGGATGGTCATCGACAGGATCGCATCCGAACTCGCATCAGCTTTAGATACCACCGGCGGTGCATCCAGGTCGGAAGGAAGTGAGCGAAGGGCCTGCGATACTTTATCCCGTACATCATTGGCTGCAGCCTCGAGCTCCACGCTCAGGTCAAACTCGACATTAATATTGCTGGTACCGTTACTGCTTGATGAAGTGATGTTCTTGATTCCGGCAATTCCATTGATTGCTTTTTCCAATGGTTCGGTAATCTGCGTTTCAACGATATCTGCATTGGCGCCAGGATAGCTGGTACGTACACTGATATTAGGAGGGTCGATGGCAGGGTAGTCGCGCACGCCCAAAAATTTAAATCCAATTACACCAAACAGGACAATAATGATATTCATTACTATCGCCAGTACCGGCCTCCTTAAACTTAATTCAGAGATGTTCATGCCTGTGATTTTTAATTAGCCCGGGCATTCCTGCTACTATCCGGCTTGTTAACGATTTTACTGATCTGGATCTTCGATTCTGGTCGCACGCTCAGCAACCCGGTAACTACTATTGTATCGCCAGGTTTCAGGCCTTCAGTAATTTGCACCCTTGCCGAATCCCGAACACCGGTTGTAACGTCGGTGAATTTTGCAATGCCATTATCATACACAATCACTTTTTTCCCTCTCGCCTGTGGCAATACAGCCTGGGTAGGAATAAGTATCGCATTGGGGTCCGGATCAAAACTAAGTTCCACTTTGGCAAACGCGCCCGGTAACAAGGCTGGGTCTTTGCCGGTTACCATCGCTCTTACGGAAAGCGACCTGGTGTTTTCGGTCACACTTGTTTCAGTAGCGACAACTTTTGCGCCTAATCTTTTTTGTGAACCTTCAAATGTGAAAGAAACGATCTGTCCTATCTTAATCTGGTTGGTATATTTTTCCGGAACGGCGAAATCAAGTTTCAACTGATCGGTCTGGTTAATCACGGCAATGAGATCGGCCGGAGTTACAAATGCTCCCACACTGATATTTTTAAGTCCGAGTCTTCCACTAAATGGTGCGCGAATTTCTGTTTTGGCAATACTCGTACGTACAATTTGCATATCAGCGCGGAGATTATTTACCTGTAATAAACTAAGATCATAATCCTGCTGGCTGATGCCCTGGATCTTGAGGAGCTGTGCCTGGCGTTCCTCTGTTTTTTGAGCGATGCTCATTTGCACATTGAGTTTATTTAATTGCGCAACAAGATCGCCATCGTAAAGTTTGGCAAGCAGGGTACCACGACCTACATACTTACCTTCTGCCACGTTCAGGCGGACGACCCGGCCAGATACTTCAGGATGAATTTCGGTGGTTTCATTAGCAAGTATAGAGCCTGGCACTTCAATGTTTTCTCCGAAAAGTTGTGTGTGTACAATATAGCCGTCAACGCGCATCACCTGCTGGCGGGGAGTGGCGGAAGCAGTTTCTTTCTTTTTAGACTCTTTTTTTCCGCAGGAAGCAAGAAAGAGGAATAAGATTGTGACTTGAATAAATCTCATGATAAGTTTGAATGTGCAATTGGTTTAAAAATCAGGCTGATAAAGGTAATAGTTAATCACAAACATTTGGACGTCAAAAACATGCAGTTCTTTCACCTCAAAAATGTGTGTATTACGAGCGGTTCTTATGCCGGATAAGAGGACTTAGGCTTTTGGAAAAAGTGTTCGTTTCACTTTATTGGATTTATGTAGCAGATCCTGCTTTTCGCGGCTAAGTATGGTTACATGTCCCATTTTACGGCCGGGTTTGGTTTGTTTTTTACCATACAGGTGTACAAATGCGTTGTCTATCTTGAGTACATCGTCCAGGCCTTCATACACTACATCGCCGTCAAAACCATCGGCACCGAGGATATTGACCATTATTGAGGGTAGTATGGCTGCGGTATTGCCGAGTGGGTAGCCAAGCATAACCCGCCAAAGCATATCGAATTGGGAACTATAGTGTGCTTCGATTGTGTGATGTCCACTATTATGTACCCTTGGTGCAGTTTCGTTTACCAGTACATCATTATTTCGATTGATAAACATTTCAACCGCAAAAATACCGGGCGACTTAAAATTGCGAACGACAGAGAGGGCTATGGCTTCAATCTTCCATAATGTGTTCTTATCTATTTCAGCGGGGCATAGCTGATAGTCGAGGAGGTTGAGTTTTTGATCGAAAAGCATTTCAACGGGTGGATACAACACCGATTCACCCTTTTCATTGATGGCAACCATCTGCGCAATTTCTTTATGGATGTTTACCATCTTTTCAAGCACGGCGGGTGCATCAAATCCTTTGGCGAAATCGTCTTTTGTATTGATCAGTTGCACACCCTTGCCGTCATATCCACCTTCCCCGATCTTATGCACAGCCGGAATAAATGAAGATGATTTTTCAAGAGACTGCCGGTCCTGGGTGATGACAAAATCTGCTGTCGGGATTTGGTGTTGCCTGTAATATTCTTTTTGAAGGATCTTATTTTTAATGGTACGTAATACCGAGGGCCTGGGAAAAATCTTTTTGCCTTCCGATTCCAATTTTTCGAGTGCGTCAACATTCACATTTTCAATCTCGATCGTAATAGCATCTACATTTTTACCGAAATTATAAACTGCATCGAAATCACGGATATTTCCCAGGGTAAAGTGATGACAAAGGTGGGAGGCAGGACAGGTAGGGTCATTTTCCAGCACATAGGTTTCAACCGGGTAATTAGCTGCAGCCTGGAGTAACATTCGTCCGAGTTGACCGCCGCCGAGGATTCCAACTTTTAGCATTGGGCAAAGATAGACGAAGGAATGTGGAAATGTGGAAATATGGAAATGTGGAAATATGGAAATGGCGGAAATACAAATGTGCCTGATCCATACCGATACATTTATCGGGCAATTTTCACATTTTCACATTTCCACATTCCCCTTTCCGGCTTTTTTCACATTTCTTTGCATATGCGTCCGGACTATCCGCACAAACTATTCAATGACCATCGCACCAATTTCAACCTGCTGATGGAAACGCTTGCCATGGACAACTGATTTTGAGATTGGCCCTGTGTTTATTCAATAATCCATAATTTCAAAATCATGCAAACGACTTCAAAAAAAGATACGCTGCAACAATCTACCGAAGATTTCCTGCCACTGGAAGGCACTGACTATGTTGAATTCTATGTCGGTAATGCCAAGCAGGCTGCACACTATTATATGACTGCTTTCGGATTTCAGCCACTGGCATATGCGGGTCCCGAAACTGGAATGAAAGACAGGGCGAGTTATGCTGTGCGGCAACACAAGCTCACTTTTGTATTAACTACGCCCTTGCGCCCGGGCAATCCCATTGCCGATCATATTTACAAACATGGAGATGGTGTAAGGGCAATATCATTACGTGTAGACGATGCCGAAAAAGCCTGGAAAGAAACAACTATACGTGGTGCAAGGAGCTTCATGGAACCACAAAAGATGACAGATGAACATGGCGAAGTGGTGATGAGTGGAATTCATACCTATGGTGATACCGTGCATTTGTTTATCGAAAGAAAAAATTACAACGGTCCATTTATGCCTGGATACAGGGCATGGAGCAACCCCCATTTTACCACCACGGATACAGGATTGCAATACGTAGATCATTGCGTGGGTAATGTGGGTTGGAATCAAATGAATCCGTGGGTAAAATTTTACGAGGATGTAATGGGGTTCAAAAATATTCTCACATTTGACGACGAAGATATTTCTACCGAATATTCTGCACTGATGAGTAAGGTAATGAGCAGTGGGAATGGATTTGTGAAGTTCCCGATCAACGAACCGGCCGAAGGCAAGAAGAAATCGCAGGTGGAAGAGTACCTCGAATTTTATAACGGTGAAGGTGTGCAGCACGTAGCGCTTGCTACCAAAGATATTGTTGCCACCGTAAGGGATTTGATGAGCCGGGGGGTTGAATTCCTGAAAGTACCGAGCACTTATTACGACGATTTACTCGACCGCGTTGGACAAATTGATGAGGATCTCGAACCACTGAAAGAACTCGGAATTCTTGTTGACCGTGACAACGAAGGATACCTTTTACAACTGTTTTCCAAGCCAGTAGAGGACAGACCTACACTTTTCTTTGAGATAATTCAGCGCAAAGGTGCAAAGAGTTTTGGTAAGGGTAATTTCAAAGCCCTTTTTGAAGCTATTGAACGGGAACAGGAATCGAGGGGAAATTTATAAACTATGAGTTAAAAGGAGTAAAAGGGTCAAGGAGAAGTCATTATTTACCTCCTTTGCTCTTTTACTCTTTTGGGCTCTTAGCCTTATCTTTACACTACTTTGGCAACCCATTCCAAATAAATCTGTCCATGAAACGTTTAGGATATAGAAAACAATTAATGAAAAACCTTTCAGTTCTACTGGCTTTAGCAGTAACAGGTTTTGTTGCAGCCGCGCAACCACCCACTCCGCGGGGTGGTGTTTCCTATTCCTTTATTGATTATCAAAAGACTTTTACCAGGCCAAGCGAGGCTTTGAGCAATAAGCTCGATACCCTGCAAAAGCAGTTTAAGGCTAAAAAACTGGAGTGGCCTGCGAAGTATATGTATATCCGTTCGTTTAAATACGACAGCCAGTTGGAGGTATGGGTAAAGAATGATGCAAAGGACCAATTCCAGCTCTTTAAGACCTACAAGGTTTGTGTGTTGGCGGGTACGTTGGGTCCTAAACGTATGGAAGGAGATTACCAGGTACCTGAGGGTTTTTATTATATCAACGAATTCAATCCGAAAAGCAGTTTTTATCTTTCGCTCGGTCTTAATTACCCTAATGCTTCCGACTTACTTTTAAGCGATTCACTTCGTCCCGGTGGAGCAATTTATATTCATGGTGCATGT
Source organism: uncultured Chitinophagaceae bacterium (assembly GCA_965652975.1). Lineage (GTDB taxonomy): Bacteria > Bacteroidota > Bacteroidia > Chitinophagales > Chitinophagaceae > CADEDV01. The sequence continues at coordinate 17,005 of CBFGYO010000038.1, forward strand.
GTTACCGTCGGCTGTATTCCATTGACAGATCAATTTATCGATGAATTGTATATCCTTGCAGCACATGCTAAGGACCAGGGACAGGATTTCATTCCCGTTCATATTTTCCCCGTCAGGTACAACGTTAAAAAAAGCGTGGCATACCTCGAAAATTTATCCAAGGACGATGTAGTATTGAAAAAATTCAACGAACGTCTCGAAGAGGCTTTTGACTATTTTGAAAAATTTCGTCAATTGCCCGTCATTATGATTGGGGAGAAGGGAGATTATCTCATCAATGGTGCATTACCACGAAAGTCGCTGGCGGATAAGGAAGTTAAAAAGAAGAGAGTTCCTGTGCAGCATAAGGTGCGGGAGATAACGAACCTGCCTTCCTCCGTACATCAATGGCCCAAATTTCCCGGGGGTGCCGATGCCTTTATGAAGTACCTGGATGTATTAGGTAATGAAATGGTCGCCTTTTTGCCGACGGGAACGCTTAAATCATTTGTACAGGTAGAATTTGTAGTGGACAAGGACGGTGTGCCTGTCAATTTCAAGGTACTAAAAGGAAGCAACGACGAAGACTTCAATGATGAGTTGATAAAGCGTCTTGAGAATATGGGCACCTGGCAGCCGGCGATGTTGCATGATAAGCCAGTTGCCAAAAAGATGATTCAGACGATTACCGTCGAAGTTGCGAAATAATTACCCCAAAAGAAACTGGATGGTCTCCGGTGTTTGTTGCCGGAGAATGATTGTTTTCCCTGCTGTTAATTTTTCAATAGTTTCCTGGTTATAATGTCGTATCGTCAATACGGATAATCCCTTCATTACTTCTACATCTAACAGGTTGGATGCTTCCAATGCAAGCTTTTCTATTTTTTCAACACGATCGTCCAGTACGGCTACAAAACTGATCGCACCATTTTGCGTAAGCGTGGGTTTGATGTGCAGGTTTTCAAAAAGACTGTATAACTGCCCTACATAATGTTCGCCAATAAAGGAGAAATCACGAGAGGTCATGGTCAACATCGCCTGTTTTTCTTTAAGCACAATCACTGGCGGTAAATGGTGCACGGGTTTGTTATGAATAACTGTTCCTTTCAATTCTGGATTTAGAAAACATTTTACCAACAGCGGGATGCCTTTGTTTTGAAGCGGCTTGATCGTTTTTGGATGTATTACCTGCGCTCCGTAATAAGCCATTTCAATTACCTCGTTGTAGCTGAGCTCGGAAATGGGTTGCGCATCGGGAAAAAATTTAGGGTCGGCATTCATTACGCTCTCCACGTCTTTCCAGATGGTGAGGCTATCGGCATCGAGTATATTGGCAAATACTGCGGCGGAATAGTCGCTGCCTTCACGTCCAAGTGTTGTGCTTTCGTTTTCATCAGTGGCACCGATATACCCTTGTGTCAATACGATCGATGAATTTGAAAATAGTGGTAGCACCGATTGCTTCACCATTGTATTGGTGTAAGGCCAGTCGATATTTGCATCCCGGAAATCATCATCCGTACGCAGTACATCCCTAACATCCACCCAATTGTTTGGAATACCCACTTCTTCCAGGTATGCATGGATGATCGTAGTTGATAAAAGTTCGCCAATACATACCACCTGGTCATAGTAGTAATCGAATTCACGCACCGGTTTATCATGTAGTAGCCATTCCACTTCGGTAAAAAAGTCTTTCATCTTTTGTTCGCAGGAGAGGTAATGGGTTACCAGTAGGTACTTAGCCGTGGTGAGGTGTTGTTGTTTTACCTGTTCAAAGAGGCGCAGGGCATCGGTTTGTCGTCCTTCAAAAAATGCTTCCACTACTTTTTCGAGAGCGTTGGTAGTTTTACCCATGGCCGAAATGATAACGACCAGTTTTTCCTTTTCCCAGAATCTAAGGATATGGGGAATGTTTTGAATCCTTTCAACACTATTTACCGATGCGCCCCCGAATTTGAATACTTTCATGTAAAGAGTAAAATTGGTCGCAAAGATAAATGAACCCGTGTGGAAAATGTGGAAATATGGAAATGTGAAAATGTGGAAATGGAGAGTTAATTAATCAGATTACATAAGACAATTTACCTTACTACTTAAATGAATTTATTGATTCAAAGAATATGAAAGTTGTCGCACACAGACACCAATTTCCATATTTCCATATTTTCACATTTCCACATTCTTCCTTATTTCCACATTTTCACATTCCTTTGCGTGACACAAATCCAAACTTGCTCATATGATCGTCAACCGAAAAGTCTTAACCCTAGATGAATTTACAATCCAGCAGCTTCGCAATTTTCCACAGGCAACCGGTGAGCTATCCAGCCTGTTGCGTGATATGGGTCTAGCAGCTAAACGCGTGAATGTGGAAGTAAACAAAGCGGGCCTGGTTGATATATTAGGCGATGCGGGCACCATCAATGTACAGGGCGAGGAAGTAAAGAAGCTGGATATATTCGCCAACAACCAGTTTATGGGTGTGCTGCAGCATGGCATTTCCTGTGCGGGAATTGCGAGTGAAGAGCTTGACGACTATGTAGCTTTCAACGATGAAATCAGTACGAAATCGAAATATGTTTGCCTCTTCGATCCCCTCGATGGCAGTGCCAACATTGACGTAAATGTATCCATTGGTACTATTTTTAGCGTGTACCGCCGTTTGTCGCCCCTGGGCTCGGTGGCCAACCTCCAGGATTTTTTGCAGCCGGGTCACCAGCAGGTTGCAGCGGGCTATATTGTTTATGGTTCATCAACAATGATGGTTTACGCAACCCGCAGAGGAGTGAATGGGTTTACGCTGGATCCCTCAATTGGCGAATTCACGCTTAGTCACCCGGATATTAAGTGTCCCGAAGTAGGGCGGATATATTCGGTGAATCACGGAAATTTTTTCCAGTATGCGGAGAATGTACGCAAGTACATCAATGTATGCCAGAATAAAACAAAGGATACAGGAGGGCCCTATACACAACGGTATATCGGAAGTATGGTTTCGGATGTACATCGTAACCTCATCAAGGGAGGTATTTTTATGTATCCGGGTACCGTTGATAAGCCTAAAGGAAAGCTCCGGCTCCTGTATGAGTGCAATCCCTTTGCATTTATTGTCGAGGCTGCAGGCGGTAAGGCAACGGATGGCCGGCAGCGCATACTGGATGTACAACCTACCGAACTCCATCAGCGCTCACCATTCTTTGTTGGTAGCAAGTCGATGATGGAAGAATTGGAATCTTATCTGTAATCAAATACGGCCGGCAGCGTTTCGTAGAGCGGGTAGATGTTGAAAGTTATCTGCCGCAAAGTTCCAGGTATTTTAACCAGGGGGACTGCATTAGACGTCGATAAAAACGAGAAAATTCACTGAATTTGGGGATAATGGGAATGATGCAGATAAAATAACTTTGCATTATGATCGAAATTATTTCATACCAGGAAAGATACCACCCGGATTTCAGGCGGTTGAATTTGGAATGGCTTGAAAAATATGGTCTAGTAGAAAGTCATGATCTTGAGGTCCTCGACGATCCGGAGGGTACCGTGATAGCGAGGGGAGGACAGATCTTTTTTGCAAAAAAGGACGAGCAAATTGTCGGGTCTGCAGGACTATGGAAGGAGAGTGGCGATGAATACGAACTGGTGAAAATGGCTGTTGACCCGGCATACCGGGGACAGGGGATAAGCAAAGTATTACTTGAACATTGCCTGGCAGAGGTAAAACGCCTGAAAGCAAAGAAAATATTTCTTTACTCCAACAGTCAACTGAAAACTGCGTTGAAATTATACGAACAATACGGTTTCCGCCATGTGGATCCTAAGAATGCACCCTTTGAAACGGCGGATGTGAAGATGGAACTTGCACTTTAAGTATTTTTTGATTTTTAATGGTATAAATCTTGCTCTTAATGGGCAAATTCACTCCTCGTGTTAAACACCAGCTTATTCCTGCGTTACTTCCTTCTTTCAACTATCATAGTAGGCTTACTTATTTTCCTGGCTTCTTTTACTTCTTCTGGCAATCTTGACAAAGAAGTATTGAAATATGCTAATGAATTCCGTCGTACCCGTAAATTACCTGCACTTGTAATGCGAGATGACTTAAATGCTATCGCCCGCAAGCACAGTGAAGACATGGCTCGTGGAAAAAGATCATTTGGTCATGGTGGGTTTGAAAAACGCACTGTACAAATTCAAAAAGCTTACCCTTCATGTACAGTTGCAGAGAATGTGGCCTATGGTTCTCCAACTGCTGAAGATGTTATCACGCAATGGAAAAACTCCAGTGGCCATCGCAAAAATCTATTGGGCGATTTCAAGTTTACCGGCATTGGTACGGCGCGTGACCGCAGTGGCACTCTTTATTATACCCAGATTTTTGTGAAGTAATCTTTTTTTACCGGGGCCCACATGGTTTTGTGTAAATTGCCTCATCATGGAAAGAAAGAAGATTATCACCGTTAAGAACCTTGTTAAAAATTATGGCAAATTCAATGCGGTGAAAGGCATTTCATTCGATGTGCTCGAAGGAGAGATTTTTGGTTTACTAGGTCCCAATGGAGCTGGTAAATCTACTACACTGGAGATCATCGAAACACTCCGCGAAAAAACAAGCGGTGAAGTGTTCGTGGATGGCCTTGACCTCGATAAGGATCCCGGGGAAATCAAAAAGATAATCGGTGTGCAATTACAGACCAGCGGTTATTACCCAGGTTTGAATCTTCTGCAATTGATTGAACTATTCTGCGGACTCTATAACAGGGATTTTGCACCCATGGAATTGCTGGATATGGTGAACCTGCGAGAAAAAGCCAGGGCCAAGTTCAAAGATCTTAGTGGAGGTCAAAAACAACGTTTCTCGGTAGCTACTACACTTATCAACGATCCTCGTATTATTTTCCTGGATGAACCCACTACCGGCTTGGACCCGCAGGCACGACGAAGCCTTTGGGAATTGATAAAAAATATACGACAACGAGGCACTACAGTTATCATTACCACTCACTACATGGACGAGGCGGAGTACTTGTGCGACAGGGTGGCAATCATTGACTCAGGTACCATCGTGGCACTTGATTCGCCTGACAAATTAATCGACAACCTGGTTGACGGCGGATTTGAAAAACCGAAAGAAGTAAAAAAAGCCAATCTTGAAGACGTGTTTATTCATTTGACGGGACATACGTTGAGAGACAACAACTAAATGGGCAGTTATCGAGTAGATAATAGTTTAATAGATAATAGATAATAGTTTTTTCAGATTGTAATTATTTTCAGTTAAAAGAAACTTCCTGAAATTTGTGTTAGTCTCGAATAAGAAAACTTTTATCTATTATCTATTCACTATTATCTAATCTAACGTGAGTCTACAAAATAAATTAAAACAGTTTATGACAGAAAAGATTGAAAAGCAAAAGCAGGAGGGATTGACGTTTTTGCAGGAAAATAAAATTAAGGAAGGAGTGGTGGAACTGCCGCAGGGCATACAATACCTGGTAATTAAAGAAGGCACAGGTGCACAACCTTCGATTAGTGATACGGTGAAGGCACATTACAAGGGTGCATTGCTTAATGGTAAGGAATTCGACAACTCTTTTAAGCGTGGGCAGCCATTCAGTGCTCCCTTACGTTCACTTATTCAAGGGTGGCAAATTGCACTGCCCCTGATGAAGGAGGGCAGTCACTGGCGTTTATGGATACCGTCTAGCCTGGCTTATGGCGACAGGGGAGCCGGAGCGGATATTCCAGGTGGTGCTACCCTGATGTTTGAAGTAGAATTAATCAGCATTGTAAATAAATAAACTGCATTATGGCTACGATGACCATTGATCTGCGTTACCCGATAGGCGAATACCAGCCGCAGCCTTTTTCTATTGAAAGAAAAATAGAGTGGTTGGCCGACATCAAGTTTCTGCCACTTCAATTGGAAAATGCCGTCCTCAACCTTGATGAAGCACAACTGGCAACTCCTTACAGGGAGGGTGGATGGACGGTGCAGCAGTTGGTACATCACGTGGCAGATAGTCATATCAATGCTTATTGCCGCTTCAAACTTGCGCTTACGGAGGAGAATCCCGTGATCAAACCCTACGATGAAAAGTTGTGGGCTGAAATGAATGACGTTCACAAATTGCCGATAAATATTTCGCTGACCTTGCTGCATGCACTGCATATTCGCTGGCACGAAACATTGAAATATATCTCCGACAATGACTGGAACAATAAGACCATATTTCACCCCGAACACAAAAAAGTTTTTCGACTTTGGACTTTATTGGGAAGCTATGCATGGCATGGACGTCATCACGTAGCTCATATCACATCGTTGCGCGAAAGGATGAAGTGGTAATTGATTTTCAGAAAACATGATTAATTAATAGCGTTGGGATTTCATTTAAACCCTGCGATGAAAATTCATTATGAGTAAGCTCAACTGGGAAACCATTAGTTCACAATATCTCTTCAATGATCTTTGGTTTAAAGTTCGAAGAGACAAATGCCGCACTCCTGGAGGCAAAATTGTGGATCCTTATTATGTTTACGAATTTCCTACATGGGTAACGGCTTTGCCGGTTACAGAAGATGGAAAGGTATTGATGGTGCGACAGTACCGGCATGCACTTGGAGAAACCTGTATTGAAATACCAGGTGGCTGTGTAGATGATACAGACCCGGATTTTACTTATGCTATCCAGCGTGAGTTGTTGGAGGAAACGGGGTATACATTTACGAACTATGAATATCTTGGAAAAATTTCGGCTAACCCGTCTACAAACAATAACCTTATGCATATGTTTTTGGCTACAGGCGGGAAAAAAGTTTCAGCACAACAATTGGATGGCAACGAAGAAATAGAGGTAGAGCTGTATGCGATTGAAGAAGTGAAACAAATGTTGCGTGAAAATAAAATTATACAGGCGATGCATGTGACGTGTATGATGTATGCACTGGAGAAATTAGATAGAAGCTAAAAACCTACCTGCCGGTAGGCAGGCTAAAATATAAAAGTGATTTTGGTCCCAACTCCGCCTAAAAATCGCTCATTTACGAAGGAGACTCCGGCCTAAAGAGCTTTTATCTTTTACCTATCATAGTTCGACTTCGCCCACTAAAAATACACTTCCACAAACCACGATCAAATCTTCCCTGTCTGCTTTTGCTAACGCACTTTTTAAGGCGGTATTTACATCGGCAAATCCAGTACCCCGTAATCCGGCATCAGTTCCTCGTTTCGCCAGTTCATTTTCATCGAGTGCGCGGGGAATTTGAGCCTTAGTAAAGTAATAAGTGGCCTGCTGTGGCATTGCAGCGAGAACGGCGGAAGTGTCTTTGTCGTTTACCATTCCGAGTATGATATATAAATGGCGGTGCTCTGTAATTTCTATTTGCTGTAATAACTGGCGAATACCTTCGGCATTATGCGCTACATCCAATACCACGAGTGGTTGCGTATGGATAATTTCCCAGCGTCCATGAAGGCCGGTAAGTTTTTTTACCTGTTTCAACCCGGTCTTAATATTGCTATCATTGATTGGCCATCCAAGCGATTGCAAAACGGAACATGCAGATAAGACGGTTACCAGGTTCTTAGCCTGGTAAATTCCTCCCAGGTCCAATACATATTTCTTGTGGTCCGTATGATGAGCTTCTGCTACTTCCAGTACAAGATTATGATCTTCCCAATTCCAGTTGACTACAGACCTGGTATCACCTGCAAAAGTGATTGGAGATTTTTTTTCCGAAGCAATATTTACGAATACGGGCTTGGTCTCAGGAATTTCCTCGCCAATCACAATGGGTATCCCCGGTTTTATTATGCCGGCCTTTTCTGATGCAATTTTTTCCAGGCTATTACCAAGGATATTCATGTGATCCCAGCCGATATTAGTAATAATGGATAGTACCGGGGTGATAATATTGGTGCTATCGAGTCTTCCTCCCAAACCGGTTTCGATAATAGCGATGTCAACTTTTTCATGCGCAAAAAAATCAAATGCCATGGCGACCGTGATCTCAAAAAAACTCGGTTCCAGTTTGTTGATCATTGGTTGAATGCCTTCGGTAAAATTGATGACAAACTCCCTGTCGATCATCTGGCCATTGACTTTGATACGTTCACGAAAATCTTTCAGGTGCGGCGAAGTATATAAACCTGTTTTATAACCTGCGGATTGCAGGATGGCTGCAAGCATATGGCTGACAGATCCTTTGCCGTTGGTGCCTGCAACATGTATTGCTTTGAATTTGGTTTGCGGGTTGCCGATGCTTGCGCATAATTCTATCGTGTTATCAAGATTGGGTTTGTAAGCTGCTGCGCCGATACGGCTATACATTGGAAGCCGGGAAAAAAGATAGCTTATTGTCTCTTTATAATTCATAGCAGATCCATCCTAAAATTCATTATGTTTTTTTAACGAGCAACAATTTAACGATGCCAAATATAAAAGCTGCAATACAGGTGATGTGACCGAGTGTCAATAGTTCGTCACCCATGGGCCAGTGGCGAATCTTCCAAAGAGATCCGATGAATACAATGCTCAGGCCAATTAAAAATATGATTAATGGCCATTTGAGGTAGTGAAGTTGCGTCATGATAAAGTTGAAATAAATCAGGTGAGCAAAGTCTTGTAAAGATGCAAATTCTCATCATCGAAACAAACAAAAATTACTATTTCCAAATGTCTATTATCTGATAAAAAAGATTGTACTGCATTCACAGCAATTGATGCGGCCTCTTTTTTTGGAAAACGATAGATGCCTGTGCTAATATTTGGAAAGGCAACCGTTTTAATGCTGTGCTCAACGGCAAGCGAGAGACTTTTGAGATAGCAGCTTTCCAGCGATTGCCTTTCGCCTTTATTTCCGCCCTGCCACACAGGCCCGACGGTATGAATTACAAACTGCGCAGGAAGGTTGCCACCGGTTGTGATCACTGCATCACCGGTTTTGCAACTTCCCTGTCGTGCTATTATTTTCCTGCAATCCTCCAGGATAGCAGGACCTCCAGCCCTGTGAATTGCGCCATCGACGCCACCACCACCCATCAGGGATGAATTCGCGGCGTTTACAATGGCATCAACCTGGACAGTGGTTATATCTCCCTTTATTACCTTTATTCTTTCATCCATATCACAAAAATAGCTGCGCTCTGGAATCATGATGAAATAAAAAAAGCGGTGATTTTACACCGCTTTGAAATTTATATATCCAGGTTTCTTAACCGCCTAAAGAGAAATTGAATTCATATACCACAATCGATTCATCGCTGGCTTTATTAAAACGATGTCGTCTCAGCCATTCACGAATGATGTCGATTGCCTGTCCACTCGTATAAACTGAACCCCGATTGGCTTTTACGAATGTGCCGATACCATCAGGGGATACACGGATTTCGGCAAATACTTTTCCTTTCAGGTTCTCTCCAGCATCCATAGACTTGGGATTGATTACGACGCGGCTACCACTAATCCTTCGTGGCCCGTTGCCAGTACCACTACCAGGGCCGTTACCTCCACCAGTACCGGTGCCTCTGCCACCATCCCTACCATCACCATTACCTACACCGGTGCCGTTGCCCGTGCCGCCACTGCGGTCATAGGTGGTGGCAACGCCGCCCCCTGTATTAGAACCACTCACCGTTTTGCCGAGCACTGCTTTTGGACGGGGTGGGGCCGGATTTTCTATAATAACAGGTTTAGGAGTAGTTTTTACAGTAGATGTATTTTCAACTACTTTATTGACTGGTTTGGGATTTACAGGTCGAACTACGGGTGGAGCTTCTTTATCCTCGTCATCAGTTTCGATATCCTTGGAGTCGTCCTGCACACCTGGTGCTGGAGGTGTGGGAGGTGCTGCACCAGCAGGCTCAGGAGCCTGCACAGGATTACCACCGCCTCCGCCACCGCCAGCCAACACCTGCGGTTCAGGTTCGTCAGGCAGGTTCAGTTCAACCTCAATGCCGGGTTCCTGGCTAATTTTTTCAAATACGGGGAGCTTCCATTTTAGAAATAACATCAGCAGAACGATGAAGCCGGCAAAACCAGCCGTCACCAGTAAGGCACGAGATCGATAGTGGGCTTCAAGGGATGCAGACATGACGTAACTATTATTCATACAAATTTAAGCTTTGAAGATCAATGAATGGTAGCAAGTGTTATACACACCTGTTATTAACGGTGCAAAGCCTGTGCAACTTACTTACATAGCGTAGTAAGAAATGTTAAGATTTGTGGTATACCCTAACCTGTGTTCGTATAATTACCTTGTATGATGGGAAAGCAATTTCCTTACCGCTGGCAATACCAGGATTGCACCCAATCCGAGTACCATAAATGTATTGGCCCCTCCCAGGAAAGTTTTGGAGTAGAAGAGCCGGTCGGTGATGAACAGGCTTATACTTGTGATTAAAAAGCCCACTGAATTGTAAAAGGTAAGTGCGCTACCTCGCAGTTCAGGCGATGCATAGGCCGCAGCCAACGCAGAAAATTGTGGTGAATCTGCAGCTACGCAGATACCCCAAACAAAAAGTAGCGTGACAAATAGCGCAACAGGCAGGCTGAAAAAAAGTGGTGAAAGCAGGCAACAGCTTCCTGATATTAAAAGCGCGTAAAATGCAACCCTTGCGCTGCCGGTTCGTTGGGATATATAGCCTCCACCAATACATCCAATTGCACCGGCCCCGATAATTAAAAAAGACAACAATGGTATATTCAATGAAATGCCCGACAAGCTTGCGTACAGCGCCAGGATAACCGGTATGAATCCCCAAAAGCTATATAACTCGAACATATGACCGAAATAGCCGAACGCTGTTCTTCGCCAGTTAACCGATCGAAAGACGATGCCTATAGCATTCCATTGAAATTTCCCGAATTTTTTTCGATAAGGCCCATCGCCAATTGTAAATAACATCAGGCAGGCGCCCATAATCGTAAATATGGAAGTACAATAAATTACGGAACGCCACGCAATTTGAAACTGATCACTTTTTAGTAAATGTGGAAAGGCAGTTCCGAGCACAAGTGCTCCCAATAAAAATCCGAGGGACTTACCTAAATTTTTATCAAACCAGTCAGCGGCGATCTTCATGCCTACCGGGTAAATACCAGCGAGACATATGCCTGTTAAAAATCGAAGTAAGAATAACGAACCTGCATCTTTGGCAAACCAAACAATTGCAGCGTTTGTGATGGCGCCAGCTATGGAATGGATGAAGAAAAGTTTAACCGGGGAGTACCGGTCTGTAACAGCAAACAGTGCGAGCACCAGGGTACCGGTAACAAATCCAAGCATCACTGCAGAGGTAACGAGACTTACGGAATATACGCTAAGGTTCAATTCCCGTTGCAGATCAGGTAGCACAGCGTTGCCCGCGAACCAGAGTGAGGTGCATGCAAATTGCGATAGTACGATAACCGGTAATACCCTTCGAGGTGTACGATGTGCCAGAGTTATTTTTCTACAATATAAAAAAAGGAATCGCGTGATTTGAAATAAAGTGAAAATAAAAATCTGGGTAATTAAAATGCTCCGGAGCTGTATGTTGGGGGACTGGGATTGTGTAAGGATATTGATGTAATAAGAAATGTGTTTTTTCCATTTTTATATTGTGTTTTTCACTTGGTTTTCTTTTTCTCTGAAAGGATATTTGTACGGCCATGTATACATTTTAATCCGTACGATATTCGTTGAAAACCCGATGGATGATTAGCCAAACAGCCTTTTCGAGCTGCAGTATGGTGTGTTAGCCGAGTGATCGGAAGACGCCGCTTATTGCACAAATGAATCCGTAAAATACGGTGGTTGGTGGTGGGGGAGGGAGGGCCCACCCGGGCATGAGGGTGGGTTCGTTTGGTGGATTGATCTAAGTGTAACGTCGCTGTTAGATGCTAAGAAGATGGGATTTTGTTTTGATTTATCTTAAGGGGATAAAAGTTTGTTTGGAGGGTTGATCAGTTGTTAACGTCTCAGTTACATGCTAAAGAGGATGTTGATTTTGGATCGACTGTCATAAGGGATAAAAGTTTGTTTGGAGGGTTGATCAGTTGTTAACGTCTCAGTTACATGCT
>CBFGYO010000039.1:0-28938 GCA_965652975.1 uncultured Chitinophagaceae bacterium
GAAAGGGAATATTCTACAGTTAAATATATACAAATAATTAACAAATTATCACTGACGGTTAAGCCATTGTAAAGACAGTATTAACGGCGTTGCTGCTGCCTCCATCCCCGTCAACTTTATCACAGATTTATTTGTTCTTACATTTGTAAAAAATTCGCTTTATATGTTCGACAGTATAGAATCGGCCATTGAAGATATCAGGACCGGCAAACTGGTAATCGTTGTAGATGATGAAGATCGGGAGAATGAGGGCGATTTTATAACCGCTGCCAGGAATGTTACACCCGAAGTCATCAACTTCATGACAAAGCACGGCCGTGGACTTATCTGTGCTACACTTCCAGAGGAACGCTGCGACGAGTTGGGACTGGAATTGATGGTTAATAATAATACGGCACTTCACGAAACTGCCTTTACGGTTTCGGTTGATCTTCTTGGACATGGTTGTACTACAGGTATCTCTGCCCATGACAGGGCCAAAACCATCCAGGCGCTTATTGATCCGGCTACTACTGCCGGAGAATTAGGCAGGCCGGGTCATATCTTCCCGCTTCGTGCAAAAAAAGGAGGTGTATTAAGAAGAGCCGGACACACTGAAGCCGCTGTCGACCTGTCACGCCTTGCGGGCTTTGCACCCCCGTATGGTGGTGTGCTGGTAGAAATAATGAACGATGATGGCACTATGGCCCGTCTTCCCGAATTGCTGGAAGTTGCCAAAAGGTTTGACTTCAAGATCATTTCCATCAAAGACCTTATAGAGTACCGCATTAAAACCGATTCGCTGGTAGAAGAAGTGGTGCGTGTGGATATGCCAACTAAATATGGTGATTTCAAACTGGTAGCGTTTCGCGAAAAAAATTCCAGCAACGAGCACCTCGCTCTGTTAAAAGGAGAATGGAAAAAAGATGATCCGATACTGGTAAGGGTACACTCTTCATGTTTTACAGGTGATATACTTGGCTCACTGCGCTGTGATTGTGGCGAGCAATTGCATGCTGCCATGCAAATGGTGGAAAAAGAAGGTCGCGGTGCCATACTATATATGAACCAGGAGGGCAGAGGTATCGGGTTGCTTAATAAACTAAAAGCTTATCGCCTGCAGGAACAGGGAATGGATACTGTGGAGGCAAACCTTCATCTTGGTTTCCAGATGGACCAGCGCGACTATGGTATCGGTGCCCAAATGCTGCGGCATCTCGGCATCACGCGTTTGCGATTAATGAGCAACAATCCTAAGAAAAGAGTGGGGCTTATCGGTTACGGACTGGAAATCGTTGAAAACATACCGATCGAAGCGGAATCCAATCCGCATAATGAACGATACCTGTTAACGAAAAGGGATAAACTTGGTCACGAAATACTCGACGACGAGTAATCAGTTTTCTTCTTCATTCTTCTTTTCTCCCGGAGATTCTTCTTCTGTTTTAGTAGTTGCCGGCGGCAATGCCATGGGGACTGCAGTAGATGTATCTTTCACAGGTTTTTGCTTACGCCTGAAAATGCCATCAAATAATTGCCCGAAATTTTGAAATTCTTTCTTGTAGGTAAGACTTCCCCCATACCGTTTTGCAGATTTTCCTGATCCATCTGTGGATGTAGCAAGGTAATCGGTATTCTCGCGGTAAAAGAATGACGCTCGCAGGGTACCCGACGGATTGATCAGCCATTCCAATGTAACGTCTGGAAGCAGTTGAATGCTTTGCTGGATATTAGATCCCTGCAATGGTGCATCAAAGCCACCTCCGGCGGTGATGATAAAGCGGTCGTTGAAAAACGATCGGCCTATCGAGAAGTTGACATTGCTGCCGAGATTCAGCGCTGTTTTGTTGTTGGCGTCAATGATATTCCTGTTATATAAAGTTGTATTCAGGTTGATCTGGTATTTTTCATTCTTCAAAAGTTTACCAAGAATCTTATTAAGTTGATCGTTGACTACGCCGAGCAATATTCCCGAAATGGTATTGGTAGCAATATCACCGATATCAGTACCAAATGGTGATGAGGTAGAACCTTGTGCAGGCGCAAAGCTGTTGAATACGATCAGGTAAGTAACCTGCTTGTACATCTCGTTTTTATTATCCTCGAGCTGGCGCAATGCAAAGGAAAGGCCTGGGTCCGTAACGGCGGGGCTGGTATTTGGAAATGCAAGATTGAAGTTGATAATGGGTTTAAATAGTTCTCCTGTAAGGTTAGCAACTACATATACATTGGTCCGTACATTCGAAATATTCGGATCTACACCTGGCAATGCTGCAAGTGGAGCATAGTTTACCCTTTCGGCGATGTATTGTGCTTCGAGATTTATTCTTGCGCCATAGGGATCACCAGTCCATTCAATATAGTTTTCCGTATCCAGGTCGCTCTTAAGGGTAAATGGTTTTTTGAAGAACGACTGGAAGGTAAACAGGTAATCTCCTTCAACGATATCAAAACGACCACGGATAAGCAGCGGCTCGCTGGTGCCAGAATGTATATTGAGTGTACCGCGACCCCTTCCTTTTATTTCGTCACCGGTAAGCTGATCCAGTACCACTTTCACCGTCACCATCGGATTGGCAGTTACATCAAGGTCGTATGTAATATTGGATGTATTGATATTATAAAGGTCTTCATCCATCTCCCGGCCAAATTTTCTTTCAACAAGAAAATCGGCTATGCCGGATTCGCGGTTTTGCGAAGGTGGAATAGTTATCGTACTGCTATCGCGATCGGATGCAATGGCGCTTATAGCCATTATCATATCAGATTGTGGTCCTACGAGACTAAAAGAACCAGTTCCTTTTACGTTGCCATAAAACTGCTGGTTGTCGCGGTACGTAGTATTCAGCAATAATACAGCCCTGTTATTATTAGCATCGCTCGTGTTTGGTTTACGCGTTGATACACGTACATCATAAAACATATTATTGAACGAACTGTGCTGAATATTTCCGTTCAGGTAAATAGGATTACCAGTGGTAGGATCAATAAGCACGATACCATCGAGATTTATTTCCGACGGCTTCAGTTCAATATCCGTATCCTGTATTTTGTAAAAACATTGCGTGAAATTGATCTTTACTCCCGCATCTTTCGTGCGTCCCTTGCCAACAATACTTAAGTTGTTGAATGGACCCCTGAGCTGAAACTCACCCGTGAGATAGCCTTCCATTTCGGAAAATAATGCGCCCAGGAATCTTTCGAGCACACTAAGCTGGAAATTTCGCGGGCGAAGTGAGATCACGTTATTTTTTTGTTGTTCAGCATCACCAAAAAACAAGTTGGCATTGAAGTCAAGAAAATTTTCCTGGTTAAGGGTACCGCCGTTTAGCTTAAGCTCTTTGGTGGTACCGTCATATACTACACTTGCCTTGAGCTCGCCAATTGAATCATTATCGAGGCGGAGATATTGTGTTTGTATATTGTCCGATGTAATTCGGAGATTATTGGTCGGATCTTCGATCTTTACATTGCCCGACAAAAGTCCTTCCAGCCTGTTTTTTGGCAGGAAGAATGGTGACACATCACCGATATTGATTTTTGTTAGCACCACGTCGAGGTCGTTCCAGTTACCTCTCGGTGAGCGTACGGAGCGTACACTAATCACCTGCTCGCCTTCACGCAAAACCAGTTGTCCGCCAGCGGGTGTATTACGCCTGAACTCAAGTTCGCCATTATCATCAATCGTCCAGGTTTTGCCATTAATAACAAAGTCGGAAGGATCGAATTCTATTTTTACGCCGTCGTTGTAAGTTCTTACGATTGCATTGAGGTTTGCTTTATCGAGAGTTGACGAAGCCCTGGTAGTAATATGCACCTGCGATACATCATTGCTGCCGCTTATTCGGAAATTAGCCAAAGGGATAGAAAGGCTGTCGTTGAGATAAATATTTTTGGCTTCACCTATAACCGTTATGCTATCCAGCGTGCCCGTGGCTGTAAGTTTTACATCGTTGAAATCATACTGGCGGTATTTGAAAAACGGTATCGTTGCCTCCATATTCAGCACGCTTTCATTTACATTCAGGTTGCCGACGATATGACTGTAGTTGAACCCGGTGATGCTCGAATCGATCAGCTTCATATAATCTTCTACAAACTGGGTAGTAATTTCAAAATGCATTGCCTGGTTTACCGGGCGCCGTGCTGGTGC
This sequence comes from uncultured Chitinophagaceae bacterium, assembly GCA_965652975.1. Classification (GTDB taxonomy): domain Bacteria; phylum Bacteroidota; class Bacteroidia; order Chitinophagales; family Chitinophagaceae; genus CADEDV01. The sequence goes on from CBFGYO010000039.1 coordinate 4,133, forward strand.
TTTGATGTAAGCCGGATAATATTTGTTCAGGAACAATTGAAAGGAAGAGGGCAGGTCGGCTACATTAAATATACCGCTCAGTTTCGCTTCAAATTCATTGGAGTAGGCAGTTAAAACTTTCTCGTTATTGATATATGCCGACGAAAGTGTAAGCGAGTCGAATGGCAGGCGTGCTCCATCTTTAGTTAGTTCCGCATCGGTAATTTTCGCGGTGCCTAAAAAGTCATCAATATTAGCGCCAGTGAAATCGAGATTGAATTTTCCACGAAAAGCAAGGTTTTCAGGTGTGAGTTTCAGCGCCTGGAGATTTGCTTTTTTTACATCAGCAATAAAATTAAAAACTGGTGTTTTCTTATTGAAATTGATTAGCCCTTTTAATGTGAACTCTGCATTCTCATCATTTATGGAAAGGGCGCCATCAAACTGTTCTTTATCAAGTTTGCCGTGATCGATCACGATATTATGATAACGGTAGTCGCGGAAATCAATAAAGCGGATCTTGCCTTTTACTTCAGCACTGCGGTCGCGGGCACTAAACCCGCGCCCTTTCACCACACCTTCCATCGAGATAAGGCCAAGTTGTGGGTCGCCCAGGAATTGCCCAAGGTTAAAATTGTCAGTTGAAACTGTTCCGGAATATACAGGAGCCCGTCCAACTGGCAACTTCATATTCAAATCGCTTTTCACTGTACCCAGGTTGGTGCGGAGTGTACCATAGGTTACAAAGTCGCGGATAAACCCCGTAAAGCTTCCATTAAATTGCAGGTATTGAATTTTCCGTAAGTCAGGTTGTGTGATTCTGCGAAGTTCAGGAATGATGGTTACCGCATCTCTATACGTTGTTTTAAATTCATTTGCTTTAAAATCGATAAAAGTCTGGTTGATGGAGGGAAGGCCTGTAAGTGTGATGTCGCCGTTAAGAACAGTACTTGTCCCTGCCTGTACGACCATATCGCGGCCCACCAGGTCGTCTACGGTGCCTCTTACTTTACCTTTCAACGAAATCTTTTTGTTCCACGACTTCATGGTTGGTGCGAAGAAAGCTATATCATCACTGTCAATTATCGTCCCATCAAAATTGGCAGCCATCTTTACTTTGTGTATAAAGTCGCCCATTTCCGCCATGTCGTTATACGACATCATAAAGTAATTGCTAAGCCTGCTCTTATTTGTTTGCAGGTCCAGGTTTTCGAATGCCATACCTGTTGGCATTAACTTAAGGTCGGCATCAAGTTTCTTTATTTCAAGTCCACTACGTTCACGGGCTGTAAGGCTTAGCTTGGAATAAATAGTATCACCCACAAACGAGGCGTTGCTAATCTCTCCATTAATATCTGTAAAGAAAATATGCTGACCATCGAAATAGGGATAAGGTTTCCTCAAAGTTTCCTGGTCTGATTTGAAACGCCCGTTTTCAATCTTAAGATTGGCAACCTTGATTGTCATATGCCCGCGGTTCCAGTAAAGAAGCGAATCGGTTCGCGTAATAATTATTGGTCCCTCCGGCGTTTCAATGGTCGTAGTATCCTTTGGCTTCCTGCCCTGGTATGTCGACAATGACACCATCGGGTCTTTCATGTAAAGACTATTGATGTCGTAATTGTTTCCAGATAAACTCAGATCATTGGCCGACATGGTGAGTGCACCCGTATGAATGATCATGTCTTCTCCCAACCATCCATCTTTTTTTATGAAGACAACATTCTTCAGTTCAATATCCTTTAGATCAAATTCAATTCCCGTACTCTTCTTCCTGGTGCCTGTTTTTGGTGATGAAAAATAATCGAAGAAGAATTGCTGTCGCCATACCGAATCAGTGCGTTGAAACTTGACTATAGCATCTTCCAGCCCGATATATTTTAGCTGGGCCTTTTCTTTCAGAAAAAACCAGTCTGTGATACGTACACGCACCTGCCCGGCATACAGAATGGTATCGCGGTCACGATCTTCGATCAATACCCCTTCAAGATGCATGCGATTGAAAAGCGCGAAGTCGATATGATCAATACTTACCTTGGTTTGCAAATCACGCGAGAGCCGCTTGGTGACCTGTTTGGCAATCCAGTTTTGTCCCCCCGGAGTCTGAATGAAAACGTACACGGCCAGTATGATGAACAGCAGTGAGAGAAAAAACCACAATAATATTTTTTTGAATCTCTTCAGGCTCAGGGATTTGAGATGTAAAAGTAATCAATAACCTCCTTAAGGCAAATTCAGTACCAATTACTTAGGGTTTTCGGAGCTAATGTTCCGTTAACGGAGCACAGTAAAACTCCGTGTTCAAACCTTCGTAACCTTAAAACCGCACATTTACTAAATTGCTACAAAATCACAACATGAAAAAGCTGTTCGTCATTATTTCACTTTTTATTCTTAACCATGCAGGTGGCCAGGATGCTGGCAGGGCCATGAATGACAAATATGTATTGGTAATTCATGGAGGTGCGGGCACAATTTTGAAGAGCCAGATGACGGCAGAAAGAGAAAAAGCTTATCTCACAGCCCTCGAAAGGGCTTTGCAAACGGGCAATGATATTTTGAAAAAAGGTGGAACGGCCCTGGATGCAGTAGAAGCAACCGTGCGAAGTATGGAAAATGATCCCCTTTTCAATGCAGGAAAGGGCGCAGTCTTCACCAATGAAGGAAAGAATGAACTGGATGCCGCTATCATGAATGGCCAAACCCTCGCTGCAGGTTCAGTTGCTGGGGTTACAACTATCAAAAACCCTATTTCGGCGGCGCGAGCAGTAATGGAAAAAAGCCCTCATGTGATGATGGCGGGAAAAGGCGCGGAGAAGTTTGCCGCCCAGCAGGGCCTTGAAATCGTCGACCCCTCTTATTTTTATACGGAAGACCGGTGGAAAGGTTTAGAACGCGCCCGTAAAGCCGACTCACTGAACAACGCTGGGCAAGACTCGCTAATGAAGAAAAGCAAAGCCTTCAGCGAATTTTTTGACTCACCGATAGGGGTCACGGGAAAATATGGTACGGTTGGCGCCGTCGCGCTCGACAGGCATGGCAACCTGGCGGCCGCTACCAGCACAGGAGGTATGACCAATAAAAAATTTGGACGGATCGGCGATGCGCCCATCATCGGAGCCGGCACTTATGCCAATAATGCAACTGTGGCCATCAGTGGCACCGGCTGGGGCGAGTTTTTTATCAGGCTCGTAATGGCCAAATCGGTGAGTGATATGATGGAATATGGAAAAATGAGTTTGAAAGAAGCAACCGACCAGATGGTGATGAAGAAACTACCAGCCCTGGGTGGTGACGGCGGATTGATTGCCGTAGACAAAAATGGGAATATTGCAATGCCCTTTTGTACCGAAGGTATGTATCGTGGATTTATTACCAATGATGGTAAAAAGGAAATAAAGATCTACAAAGAATAATACAACGTAGCAACTTAATAACGTGTTTTGATTGTAATAGTCACTGCTTTTCCTGCAGTATAATTGAAATGTGCCTTGTTGAAAGAGGGCGGACCTGCAACGCCCATTACATTATTGGAAAAGCCATAACCTTCTGCAGGTAATCCAAGCCAGTTTGTTTTCATTTTCTGGTCATCATTTTCATCATGCAATATGGCGATTGCATAATCACCAGAAGGAAGTGAGGGGAAATCGATGGAAGCTTTGTTGGCTGAAATAGTTAATTGCACTTTACGAAATGCTTTTGACGGATTGCCGGGATAGCCTTCAGCACCTTTGAACAGGCTCAGCAACACATGTCCTTTGTTGTTGCGTAAGCCGGTAACGGTAACCGTAATGCCGTCCTGCCTGTCAACAAAAGATGTGGACACTACCAGTATTAAAATAAAAATCAGGTACCATTTTGCCTGCATGATACGCTGAACAATCCTGGAAAAAAATGGTTGAAAATTACTCCCGGTTTCTTGTATCCATTACGACTTTATTGCCACCAAAGAATTTGCCGATAGTTATACCTACTACCTGGTGCCTGATATCGGGGCCATAATCCGCATTGTTGATACTGGCGAGACCGTAAGTGTACTGGCCGAAAATAAAAAGCCCACTTTCCATTTCGTAGCCAAAACGAAATAATGCATTGGCAGCATAGTGGCCATATTTATCATAGCCGAAGGGAATATTTCTATTCACCGTTTCATTAGGTGTGGTGAATTCTTCTTTTCCAAAAACCTGGAAATCGAGCGAAGGGCCAGCGCCGAAAAAGAAATGGTTGGGATGATTACTGAAGTCATATTGCAGCATTGCAGCTACTTCAACTGTATGGAACGTAGTATTATTATCCTGTGCGGATGGATCGGGAGGGTAGGCAAACTCACTATACTTTACTTTATAACCCTTCAAACTATAAAAAATGGAAGGCGTAAAGAATAGCCTGCTTTCAAAAGGAACCTTCATTCCCATACCTAACTGCCCCCCGATTTTGCCAGTAGTATTTTGTTTTACATTGTGCACCTTATAATTCGCGGAAGAATACTGTGGACCGGCAAATACACTGAATTGTACCTGGGAATAAGAGGTTAGGGCAACACACAAGCCGAAAACGGCTATTATAATAGTTTTCATCTTTTGATTTTAGATGCTGAAAATCAGCTTATGAGAGGTTTCCAGGATTTAACCGGCTTCTGGTTCGGAAGTGGCTGGAGCCTGTAAAAATAGACATTAATTCCGGTAAAGCAAATGAGGGTATGGGGGGAGGTGTTGGGGTTGAATTTTTCTTTTTTTATAGATAATAGATAATAGTTTGTCGAGAACTATTTAATAACAGGATACGTGTCTTCATGCTTCATATTGCGCCCGGGTGCGTGTCCTCACGCACCCGCGCAATAAGGTATTTTGTAAAGGATCCGTTACGCTAGTGTTTCTTTGCGGGATCTTTTATTTCTGTGCTGGAATTGTATTGCTGAGATTTTCCTTTTGGAATTGATAAACTGGTCCAACTGTTGTCTTTGACTATTTTGCCAATAAAAATTATCTGGCCGATATGATAGGGATAATGTGCCAATTGACGATTGATGGCGTCGATCACCGTTAGTGATTCCTGTCGTATGTACACCGTTTTTAAAAGATCATCTTCGCTGAGCGATGTTAGTGCATCGAGGAAGCAGGCCCATCCTTTTTCCCAAAGATCCAGCACCTGTTGATAGTTTAATGCATGCTCTTCAAATTCATCATCTCGCTGGCGCCAGGGTTTCTCTCCATCTTCAGTAAGAAAATTTGTCCATCGGCTGAGCATATTGCCGGTCATATGTTGCACGATCATGGCGATACTGTTCGACGCCTCGTTGGGCCTGAAATGCAATTGTTCCAATGAAAGCTGCTGAAATGTTTTATCACCGAGGTCCTTATAATATTTTAAACGCCTTATAGCTGTTGTTAGAAATTCTTTGCCGGAACTGTTCATTGTTACTTTTTTTATAACCTTTTTTTCAATAACCTTCGGCAGCATCGTCACCACGATGGTCGGCTATTCCCTCGAATTTACCGTTTGGTAATACCCTTATCACTTCAGTTCGGCCGATAGCGGCGCGCTGCCGTGTGTGATATCCCATTGCTTTCAAGGAATCTTCCACAGGTGCCGGGAAATTTTTCTCCAGCACAAGGGAATCGGGCAGCCATTGATGATGGAACTTGGGTTTATTTACCGCATCGTCCGTTGAGAGTCCAAATTCAAGAATATTTACCAGTGTTTGAAATACGGATGTGGGTATGGTGGTACCGCCCGGCGTACCTACCACCAGGTAAGTCTTGTTGTCTTTTAATACCAGGGTGGGAGCCATGGAACTTAGCATTCGTTTGCCCGGTGCAATCGAGTTGGCTTCACCACCAACAGCGCCAAACATATTAGGCACACCTGGCTTGATGCTGAAATCGTCCATAATATCATTCAGGAAAAAGCCTGCGCCACCTACTACCGTTTTACTGCCATACCCATTATTCAATGTAGTAGTTACGGCCACAGCATTTCCTTCTTTATCAATTACACTCAGGTGTGTTGTTTCATCACTTTCATAAGGTGCGATATCGCCTGGCTTAATGATAGTGCTGCTGCCGGCACGTGTGGGGTCGTATGTTTTCATTCTCGCTTCGAGATACTTTTCCGATATAAGTGTTTTGACGGGCACTTTATAAAAATCATTGTCGCCCATGTATTCGCTGCGGTCGGCATAAGCTACACGTTCTACTTCCGTCATCAATTGCACCGCCTGGGTGGAGTGAAAACCCATGGAGGCAATATTTCTTTTTTCAATCATTTTCATCATCTGGTTTATCAGCAAACCACCGCTGCTGGGCATGGGCATACCGACTATGCTATATCCTTTATAGTCGAATACATGAGGCTCACGCGAGATAGCCTTATAATTTTTGAGGTCTTCGAGTGTAATGATTCCGCCACCTCTTTTCATTTCTTCAACAAGTAGGCGTGCAGTTTCACCTTCATAAAATCCTGCTGCTTTTTTCTTTTGTATTCGCTTTAATGTTTTTGCCAGGTCTTTTTGAATTAGGGTATCCCCGGGCTCCCATGCCTGCTCACGTACAAATACCGGCATTACGGTATTAAACTGCTTTAATTCATCCTGCATGCTATTCAATGCTTTTGCTTCGCGTGTACCGATAGCAAATCCTTTTTCGGCAAGCATGATTGCAGGTTGCACGAGTGTCTCAAAAGGAAGTTTAGCATAGGCATAAGAAGCCATGATGCCTGCAATGGTGCCGGGCACGGCGCATGAAAGGTGGCCATCGATACTTTTATCGGTCCTGGCTGTGCCGTCGGGATCGATATACATATCACGGTGTGCTTTGCCGGGAGCTGTTTCGCGATAGTCGAGCGCTATGAGTTTGCCATCGCTCAACCGGGCAACAGTAAATCCGCCGCCTCCGATATTTCCCGCGTTGGGATATACCACCGCCAATGCAAATTGAGTAGCAATAGTAGCATCCATTGCATTGCCGCCCATTTTCAGGATCTCGAGCCCCACTTTACTGGCAAGGGGATGTGCAGAAACAACAACGCCATTATCTGCGACCACTTTTTTAGGGCTGCTGTATTCAAAAGGATTGAAGGAATACGAAGCGGTATTTTTAGTCGAATGGCACGAAAGGAGCAATGCAAATAGAAAAAAGTATGCGATTTTTTTACCAAACATAGCAACTGAAGTGTTAGGTGATAAAGCTACAGAAATCAGGTGGTTTTCACCCGGTTTCTCGCGGCGAACGCAATGATTGCTGCTACGACGCCACGGTGAATATATTTTAAGGATTGATAAAAACCGCCGCGTCGCCGCTTTCATAGCGAGCGCTGCGTGAAACGGGCATGAAATCCGTGAAACCTGCATTATCTTGCCGCACAAACCCACATTATGATTCGTAAGTCACTGCTTGTTTTGTATTGCTGTTGTTTTTGGTTTTCCATAAATGCGCAGTTGCAATCCCCCCAGGATTTTCTTGGCTATAAGATTGGAGAAAAATATACTCCGCATTGGAAAATCGTTAACTACTTCAGGCATGTAGCAGACCAGGCGGGCACTATGGTAAAGTTGCAACAGTATGGCGAAACCAATGAAGGCCGACCGTTGATGCTTGCATTCATTTCATCGCCGGAAAATATTGCGAACCTGGAACAGATACGGGTCAACAACCTGCGGCTGGCGTACCTGTCGAAAGACAATACAGCACCAAATGAAAATACATCGGCTATCGTTTGGCTGAGTTATAATGTGCATGGCAACGAAACATCTTCGTCGGAAGCGGCCATGCTCACTTTATTTTCACTGGTAGATCCTGCCGATAAACGGACCAAGGAGTGGCTGCGCAATACCGTAGTTGTTATTGACCCCTGCATCAACCCTGACGGTCGCGACCGGTATGTAAATTGGTTTAATAGCGTAGTTGGTAAAAAAGTAAACCCACAGTTGGCAGCGCGTGAACACCGCGAGCCATGGCCCGGTGGACGAACCAACCATTATAATTTTGATCTTAACCGTGATTGGGCCTGGCAAACTCAAATAGAATCGCAACAGCGCGTGGCTATTTACAACCAATGGATGCCGCAGGTGCACGTAGATTATCACGAGCAGGGTATCAACGAACCCTATTATTTTGCCCCGGCAGCGCAGCCTTTTCATGAAGTGATAACGCCATGGCAACGGGATTTCCAGACCAGCATCGGGCGCAACCATGCAAAATATTTCGACGCACGTGGATGGCTATATTTTACACGCGAAATTTTTGATTTGTATTATCCTTCGTATGGCGATACATGGCCTACGTATAATGGTGCTGTCGGCATGACCTATGAACAGGGTGGAGGACCTGCAGGCGGTGCAGCAGTAATCAACGATGAAGGCGATACGCTTACCCTGTATGATCGTGCAATCCATCACCATACTACCTCGCTGAGCACTATTGAAATTTCTTCACAAAATGCAGGCAAGCTGGTGAAAGAGTTCAGGAAATTTTTTACAGAGGCCGTATCAACAGGGGTTGGAGATTATAAATCGTATATCGTTAAGAATAACGCAAAGGACAGGGAGAGGATCAGCGTGCTGATAGACCTGCTGACGAAAAATGGTATTACGTATGGCTATGCCAACGGTCAATCAGGTAAGGGTTATAGTTTTCAAACCGGGAAGGAAGAAACGTTTACCCTGCAAAACGATATCGTCATCCCATCGCAACAACCGCGTTCTGCCATGGTAAAAGTATTATTTGAACCGCGTTCCAAACTCGTGGATTCACTCACCTATGACATTACTGCCTGGTCATTGCCTTATACATACGGTCTTACTGCATTTGCTACACGCGAAAAAATTAATGCACAGGGCATGGCACAGGCTGCCTGGGTGCCCAATGTTGCTACGGATGCATACGGTTATGTATTACGCTGGGAAGGCGTAAAAAGTGTAAGGACGGTTGCTCAATTGCTACAAAAAGGAATAAGGCTTCGTTTTGCAGAAATGCCTTTTGAACTGAACGGACAGCAGTTCGATCGCGGCTCCATCATTGTTTTGAAAAACGGTAATGAAAGAAATGATTTCAGTCGTACGCTTATTGAAGTTGCCAATAGCAATTCCGTAAAACTTAATGCGGTTGCCACCGGGTTTGTTGATAAGGGATACGATTTCGGCAGTGATAAGGTGCACGCACTAAAAGCGCCAAAAGTGATTTTGCTTACGGGCGAGGGAGTAAGTCCTAATGCTGCCGGTGAGGTATGGCATTTTTTTGAGAAAGAGCTCGACTACCCGATTACACTGGTGAACCAGAATGATCTGGCTCGTATAAAACTGGAAGACGCTGATGTGATCATAATGCCTTCAGGAAATTATCGCTTCCTTACGGAAAAAGCAGTTGCGGATGTTTTTAAATCATGGATCAATAAGGGCGGGCGTGTGATTGCATTGGAAAGCGCTGTGAATGCATTGGCTAAAGCTGATTTCGGGTTGAAATTGAAAAAGGCAGAGGAGGCGGATAAAAAAGATGAAACTGATCCTTATGGACTATTGAAAAGATTTGAAGACAGGGAACGTGATTTTATCCCAAATACTACACCCGGAGCAGTTTTCAAAGTGGAACTTGATAATACCCATCCGCTTGCATACGGCTATCCCAAATCCTATTATACATTAAAGCAGGACGATCATATTTACGATTTCTTCAAAGAAGGAGGGTGGAATGTCGGCATCATCAGGAAAAATACCGAGGTAGCCGGGTTTGTAGGTGCCAAGCTGAAGGAAAAAATGAAGGACGCATTACTGTTCGGTGTGCAACAGATGGGAAGTGGTACTGTTACTTACCTTGCTGATAACGTGCTGTTCCGGAATTTTTGGGAAAATGGGAAATTGATGTTTTGTAATGCGGTGTTTTTTGTGGGACAGTAATTTCACGCAAAGGCGGGGAGAACGCAAAAGAAGGAAAGAATTGTTACCTGTATACTTTGTGATCTAATGAACCCGGGTCTTTTAATAAACAAAATTTTTCATTTCTATAACAGTCATTACACCAGTGGAGTATACATTTAGCAGCCATCCGGTATATTCGCTAATTAATTATCGCTAATGAAGAAATTGCTGGCACTACTTTTCCTGCTTTCATCTCAATTTACTTTTTCATTTTCGCAGGCACCTGTTAGCTGGTCGTCTGCCGACATGTACCTCGCCTTGCGAAAATTGAATGTACTTGGTTCCGTGTTATATGTAGCGGCCCATCCCGACGATGAAAATACCCGGTTGATCGCATACTTCGCCAAAGACAGGATGTATCGTACGGGATATTTATCGCTTACACGTGGTGATGGTGGTCAAAACCTGATCGGTAATGAACAGGGTATAGAATTGGGACTGATACGCACCCAGGAACTACTCGCAGCCCGGCGGGTGGATGGTGGCGAACAATTCTTTACACGCGCATATGATTTTGGTTTTTCAAAAAGCCCGGGCGAAACGTTTACAAAATGGGATAAGGAAAAAATACTCAGCGATGTGGTGTGGGTGATTCGAAAATTCAGACCCGATGTAATCATCACCCGCTTTCCTACAACCGGGGAAGGTGGTCATGGTCATCATACAGCATCAGCTATTCTTGCCAACGAAGCATTTAACGCTGCTGCAGATGCACAACGATTTCCCGAACAACTGAAATATGTGCAGGTATGGCAACCCAAGCGCATACTCTGGAATTCATTCAACTTTGGAAATATAAACACCACGTCTACAGATCAATTCAAATTTGACGTTGGCGGTTATAATCCTTTGCTGGGTAAGAGTTATGGTGAAATTGCTGCCATCAGTCGCAGCAATCATAAAAGCCAGGGATTTGGATCGGCTGCTTCGAGAGGTGAAACCCTCGAATATTTTAAAACAACCGGTGGACCTGCACCAGTAGAAGACATAATGGAAGGAGTGGAGCTTTCGTGGAAGAAAGTAGAAGGAGCTACCCATATCGAGCGTATCGTTGACAGCCTCTCGTCATCATTTGACCTGCTGCATCCCGAGCGTTCGGTGAAGGGATTGGCGCGGTTGTACAGGGCATTGGATGCATTGCCCGACAGCTATTGGAAAAGGCAAAAGCTTGCTGAAGCTAAAGAGTTGATTGCGCAATGCAGCGGCCTGTTTTTCGATGCTACCACGCAGGAACAGTATGCAGTAAAAACAGATTCGATTAGGATCAATTTCTCTTTTAATAACCGCCTTGGTACCGATGCGGTGCTGAAGCGTGTATCCATGGCGTATGCTGAGCGGTATGATTCCATTTTTAATAAAACCCTCGAAAGAAATAAGAACTTCAATTATTCAAATACATATTACGTGCATCGCGGCACAGTGGAAACACAGCCTTACTGGCTGCAGAATAAAATGGCGGAAGGATATTTCAACGTAGCGGATCAAACCAGTATTGGTATGCCCGATGTGGACCCTTCATTCTGGATGCTTGCGCTGGTTACGATCGAGGGCCAGGATATTGAACTGGTGCGACCTGTAAGATATAAGTTTACGGATCCCGTAAAAGGTGAATTGTATGAACCATTGGTGGTGCTGCCACCTCTTGTTATTTCACCTGATGAAACGGTAAAAATGACACGTGATAATAATAATCCTGAAGGCGTATTAAAAGTGCAGGCTAAGAAACGCAATGTTTCGGCATATATGAAAGATGCGATGCCAATGGAATCGGATAAGATCTCGGTTGACTTCGACAACCGCAGGTTTACACTTGCCGAACGCAATGCAGTGGCTGAAGTCGGATATAAAATAAAAGCGACAAAAGACAACGAATACAGGTTTATTGTAAGTACTGACAGCATGGTTAAGACCCCAGGCAGTTCGATGGTAGCAGTGATGGGTCCCAATCAATATTACCAGGAAGCGCATGAAGTGAAGCATGATCATATACCTTATATCAATTACTTCACCCCGGCGTTGGTGATCAACAAAAAACTGGATCTTAAAACCCATCATAAGAAAATCGGGTACATCATCGGAGCGGGTGATAAAGTTCCGGAAGGGCTTGAGCAGATGGGATACGAAGTGGTGTTGTTAACAGATAAGGAACTCGCGCGTAACAACCTGAATCAATATGATGCTATACTTACTGGTGTACGCGCATATAATACCAATGAGTGGATGAACAGGCATTATGATAAATTAATGAAGTATGTTAATGAGGGTGGAAACCTGATCGTACAATATAATACCAGTAGTAATATTGGTCCGGTGCGCGCCAAGATCGCACCTTACAATTTCAACATTGCACGTACAAGAGTGACTGATGAGAATGCGCCCGTAACTATTTTAAAGCCCGAACATCCCGTTTTTAATTTTCCCAATAAGATCACAAGTGACGATTTCAGGGGATGGGTACAGGAAAGAAGTATTTATCACGCCACAGGCTGGGATACCACAAAGTTTGAAGCAGTGATTGCCATGAATGATCCCGGCGAAAAACCTGATGATGGTAGTTTGATCATTGCGAAATACGGGAAGGGATATTTCACTTATACCGGTCTTGTATTTTTCAGGGAGTTGCCGGCAGGCGTGCCCGGTGCATACAGGCTGCTCGCGAATATTATTGCGCTAAATAAGAAAAAAGCGTTTTAAATTCTATTTACTTTTTAATAATGCATCCATTATGGGTTGCAAATAAAATACATGGCAAACAAACAGCCAAGCATACGAAGAGGAGAGATGGCATTCATATTTGCAATTATCCTGGGACTGGTACTCGGGATATTGATCAAGAGAGTTAGAATCGGTATTTTGATCGGAATGGTGCTGGGAGGATTGATACTGATGACGGGCTGGTTACGAACCACCAGGAAATAAATGACAGAAGAAACAAACGATAAGGCGCCTTTATTCAAAAACTGGAGTGGCTGGTACACAACGGTTATAGTTTTTTTGGTTGTACTGATCATCCTCTTTGCATTATTCACTAAATATTTTTCATGAGCCAGCTTGACTGGATTATACTGGTCACCACCCTGCTTATTATTATTGCATACGGACTCTACAAAAGCCGTGTATCGCATAATCTTGACGGTTATTTCCTGAGCAATCGCAGCATGCCGTGGGGTTTGGTGCTTTTGAGTATCATGGGTACCCAGGCCAGTGCAATTACTTTTCTCGCGGCACCCGGGCAGGCCTATACGGAGGGAATGGGTTTTGTGCAATATTATTTTGGTTTGCCCCTTGCCATGGTGGTCATTTGCGTCTTTTTTGTTCCCATTTTCAGCCGGCTGAAAGTTTATACAGCTTATGAATATCTCGAAACAAGGTTTGATGGCAAGACGAGGACACTGACTTCATTCTTATTCTTGCTACAACGCGGGCTGTCGACCGGCATCAGTGTATTTGCCCCCTCTATAATTTTATCGTCACTGCTGGGCTGGAATATTTACTGGACCAATCTTTTTATGGGTGGCCTGCTGATCATTTATACCATGACGGGTGGTGCCAGGGCAGTGGCTTATACCCAGCAACTGCAGTTGGTCATCATTTTTATAGGAATGTTCCTGGCCGGTTATATGGTGGTGAATATGCTGCCTGCCAATGTAGGATTTCATGATGCGCTGAAGGTGAGTGGTGAATTAGGTCGGTTGAATGTAATCGACAGCGGCATTACAAAAAATGGGGTGGACTGGAGTGGTAAATACAATTTGCTTAGCGGCATCATCGGGGGATTTTTTTTATCCCTGTCCTATTTCGGTGCCGATCAAAGCCAGGTGGGTCGATACCTCACGGCCCGATCGATGAGGGAAAGTAAGATGGGCCTCATCATGAATGGATTTGTAAAAGTGCCGATGCAATTTGCGATCCTGCTTGTTGGTGCATTAGTATTCACCTTTTACCAGTTCAATAAAGCGCCTGTTTTTTTCAACGAAAAGCAGGTGGACAAAATCATGCAGTCACCATTGCGTGATTCCTTTCTTATTGCCCAGGCACAATATGATAATCTTTCGGTGGAAAAACAACGCGTGGTATCGGCGTACACCGCTTCACTGCATTCGGACGACAAGACTGCAGAAGCTGCAGCAGGTATAGAGTTGAAAAGTTTGCAAAAGCAATCAGATAGCTTGCGCAAAAAAGTAAAAAGCTGGATTAAATCCAAAGCGGTTGGTGGAGATGATAATGATACCAATTATATTTTCCTTCGTTTTGTAGTGGAACATCTACCGGCTGGATTGGTGGGTTTGCTAATTGCTATCATTTTTCTCGCTTCATGGGGAAGTATCGCCGCGGCCATCAATTCGCTGGCTTCATGCTCCATGGTGGATTTTCACCGGCGTTTCCGGCATCATAAGGAGAGTGGGGAAGATGAATACCAGTTGTCGAAAAAATATACGCTTGCCTGGGGTGTATTCTGTATTGTAGTTGCGATGTTTACTTATAATATTGGCAATAGCCTGATAGAAGCGGTTAATATCCTGGGTTCACTTTTCTATGGAGTTATCCTGGGTGTGTTCCTCGTAGCTTTCTTCTTTAAAAATATAAAGGATAGCAATGCTGTATTCTGGGGGGCGATACTGGCGGAATTGCTGGTGCTGCTCGTATTCATGCTTACAAGAACGAAAACGCCGGTGATCAACCTTGGCTTTTTATGGCTGAACCCTATTGGAGCCTTTGGAGTGATCCTGTTTGCCTCTATTCTTAACGGGATACTTAAACGGCGGCAAATAGATAATAGATAAAAGATAAAAGTTGATTAAGTGCGGTGTCACCGACCTTAATCAACTTTTATCTTTTATCTATTAACTTTTATCTTACTTGGGCTTACTTGATTTCAGCCAGGAGCTTTTCGTTCAATTTTACATAATCGTCATTCTTCGCTTCCCTGGCCAGTTCAATAGATTTGTTGGCTGCAGCCTTAGCTTCATCTTTTTTACCCAGCTTAGCCAGTGCATTTGCGCGTTGGTGATGAATCCAGAATGCGTTGGGATTGAGTTCTACAGCTTTGTCGAACCATGCGAGGGCCTGGTTCAGGTCCTTGCCATTATCCATATAGTACATGGCAGCGTTGAAATAAGGCCTGTTGTCCTTATTCATCAGGTTGTCGATCTGGGCCATTACTTTAGTTTCTACATCGGTAGTGATAGGCAATGAAACCGCTGTATTTTCCCAAAGAATCTGTACATCCATGCTGGTAGACTTTACATTGGCAAACTGCATGGTAAATGATTCAACGGTATTATCCAGTTTAGCTGGTTTGGCCTCTACACGCACTACGTCCATTTCTGGTTTGTAAGCTGCGGGGCTGGTTACATCAAGTTGTTTGGTGATGATCAGCGTCCAGTTGTTTTTGTCGGGAATGGTAACCAAACCGTATTTGCCAGCAGGTATTTTTTTGCCACCAATTGTTACTTCCTCTCCAAAAGTGAGGGTAGTTGCATTGTTGGCACCGGTGCGCCATACTTTACCAAATGGTACCAGGTCGCCATAGACCTTACGTCCCTTCATGCCGGGGCGGGAGTAGGTGAGTTCAACGCTGGAAAGTCCAAAATCCTGTTTTACAGTTTGTGTGGGACTGGGAGCAGGAGTCTTTAATTGCGCATCAGCAGCAAATAGTACAAATGCTGCGAGGGCGGTTAGAAATATTTTCTTCATACAAGTATTTTTAGAGGAACCAAAGATAGGGGAAAGCATAGAGAGAGGTAAAAGATAAAAACTAAAAGATAAAAGTTCATTTAACTCGGTAATCTTCGAAATAAATGAATTTTTATCTTTTAGTTTTTATCTTTTATCTGTTCAGAAAGAAATTGTTACGGTGGTTCGTCCTCGCCTTGCCTTCCTCTTCCACTTCGGTCCTTCCTTTACAAGCCGAATGGCTTCCTGGTCGCAACGGGTGCAAAGTGATTTTACTATTTTGAAATTGACGGGTTCGCCAAATTTGTTTACTTCAAATGAAACCTTCACATCGTTTGTACTGGACTTTTTATACTTATAGTCGTCCGACACCACGAGATTGTTGGCGAGGTATGTATCATAATTGTCCCAGCCGTCCTCGGGTTCGGCTTCTTCGAGCGTCATGTTGGCGTCTTTGGCGCGGGTGGAGGCATTTGGTTTCTTATTGCTGATCACCACCTCATTTAAACTTTTATCTTCCTGAAGTACTACCTGGTTGTTCGGAACATTGTTGCGCAACTGTGCACTATAGACGTTGAATCCAAGACTTTTTACCTGTACATTCAGCGTTGAATCAGGTGAGGTGAGATTGAAATATCCTCTTGCGTCGGCATAGGTGCCTACATTATCCTCCACGTTGGTAACGTTGGCAAAAGGAACAGGATTGTTATTGTTATCTGTTACGCGCCCACGGAAAGTATTTGCATTTATCAGGTTGTAATTGTTTTCGGCTCTTTTGCTATTTGCAAAACCCTTTTGTGCATCCGTATCAATGCCGGAGTTTCCCATCCTGCTGCGGTCAGTTTCCTTTTTGCCTTGTTGGACATTCTCCTGATCATTGGCTAATCTCCTGGGCTTGGCGGCGCCGGCGGCCGTTACGGTTACCTCGTCGCGTGCCGGAGCTTTTGTTTCCTTATCTTCCCTGGCAGAAGGTGCCGTCTCAATTTTTCGTTCGGCCAGGTTATCTGTTTGCGCTAATGATGATTGTATGGTATCAGCAGGTATTGTCTGCGCAGGGAAGGTTGTACTCCCAACGTCACTGTTGGCAGGTGTTTGTGGCTGAACATTGGTATTTGTCAGCTCCAATGTAGGTTTCTGAGTTACTGAATCTGACGTAACAGTAGTATTAACGGTATTTGTATCCACCGATACCTGTTGTTTTTCAGCTTGCGTTGTCATCGCGATATCCTGATCTTTCTTATTCAATCCAAGCTGGTACACTAAAAGTCCGGCTCCTGCAAGTACTATTACCATTGCAGCTACCCGCAACCAGGGGTATGAAGTCTTTTTGCGTTCGGATAATGCGATGACTTTCGAATCTTGCTTATTGCTGATCCTGTTTTCGAGTCGCTGTTGAAGTGAATCCAGGTCAGCAGTAGTATTCGCGCCTGCATAAGCATAGCCATCCAGCGCATCGGCTAGAAAGGGGTCATCGAGCGCGGCTTTTTCAAGGGCATGCCGTTCTTTAGGAGAAAGCAAGCCCTGGTGATACCGCTCAATGTCGGCTGCTGTAAAATGTTTTTTATCGTTTTCTTTGGCCATAAGGCGCTGGTAAAAATCTTTAGTGTTAATTAAATCATGCCATTACAATTCAGGTTTTTGCTGCAGTCTCGCGGCTTTCCATACAGATCTTCAGGTTTCGCCTTCCATTCTGGATAAAACTCCGCACCTGGTTCCATTCCTGCCCTGTAATTTCAACGATTTCGTTGTAGCATTTTCCTTCCAAATAAAACAGCCGGATCGCAGCCTGCTGATCATTGGTAAGGGTGCCCAGGCAGTACTCCAGTTTCTTGAAATTCTCTTCTTTGTCAAGAACACCATTCAGATGCACATTTTCTTCATTATGCACAAGTTCTGACTTCAATTCCACCGTTTTCAGGTTTCGTGGCGTTCTCAATTGCATCAGGCAATGATTCTTGGCTACCTGGTGCAGCCAGCCCTTGAAATTTTCTACTTCATGTTTTTTCAATTTTGATACCAGTTCCTCAAAAATCTGCATCACGCTGTCTTTTGCTGCCTCGGGTTCTTTATAATATTTAAGGCATACGCCATATACCAGGTCCATATAGCGCTGGTACAATTCGCCCAATATTGCCATTTCTCCTGTTTCCCGGTAACGGGTAAGCAGTTCCCTGTCGCTCAATTCGGACGATGATATGTTCCTGATAAAAGACACGGCTTAAAATTAGCAATAAAAAATTTATGGTTTTCTATGCAAAAGACTAAAACGAGGCATCTGATATATAGGAAGCAAAGCGCGCGAAGAAGACGCGAAGAACGCAAAGAAATTTCTTAGCGTACTGTGTGACTTCTTGGCGCCTTATGCGTTCTATTCTTCAAATAAAGAATGGGCCATTATCAAAATGAGTTGCAATGTCTAAAAAATTTCAAATTGACATACCCATACCCTGTCACGAGAACTGGGAAAAAATGAATCCTGTAGAACAGGGCCGGTACTGCAAGGCCTGTAGTAAAGAAGTTGTAGATTTTACAAACATGAGCGACCGTGAACTCGCACAATTTTTCAAAAAGCCATTCAGCGGGAGTACCTGTGGACGGTTTGCACAGGAGCAGTTGAACAGGAATATTGTCGTTGGAAAAAAGAGAATCCCCTGGCTCCGCTATTTTTTCCAGGTAGCAATTCCTGCATTTTTATTGACAAAACAGGGACATACACAAGGCAAGCTAAAACTGGTAGAAATGCCGCAGGTGGTAACAACTGAAACCAGGGGAGTGGTAGGAGATACTATTATTCTTCCTATGAAAGATGAACTTCGAATTGAAATTATTGACTCCAATACCCGTTTGCCCGTACCCTATGCTTCTATTGAAGTTAAAGACATGAAGAAAGCATTTTCAGCGGACTCGACTGGTAAATACAGCCTGGTGAATTTTTCCGGGAAAAAAGAGTTGGAGCTGGTTGTAAGTTCTGTAGGATATCAAACACTGGAAAGAAATTATACTATTAAAAACGGTGTCATCCAGGTGCCGTTGGTGCAGGATGCGGAAATAATGGATTCTATAATTATGACAGCATACCCCACCATTGTTTGTAGACAACTGGTAGCAGGTTTTACTGCGATTAAATTGGTAGAAACAGACACCATTTTTGATACGATCCAGGTTATCGGGGATAAGATCAAAAATTGGATAACACCAACTATACATCCTGTAGTTTATCCCAACCCGGTGCAACGTGGACAGGAAATTACTATAGAGTGGAAGGGAGTTAGGGATGAAGAAGTAAGGATAATTGTCCAGTCCGCGAATGGGTCGATGGTTCATTCACGAGAGGTTAAACCTTTAAAAGGCAATAATCGACTGCAATTGCCGACTGGGAGCGGGTGGTCTGCTGGTATATATTTTATTCGCTTTTTCAAAAGAGAAAAACAAGTAGGGGTGGAGAAAATTGTAGTGTATTGAAGAAGTATTGCGCGGGTCCTGGCATTTAAGGGATATGCTCGTGCTGGCGGTTCAACCTTATTTGAATCCTGGATGAAATTTCTCCAGGGTCTTTCTCAAAAATTCACGATCGAGATGGGTGTAAATTTCAGTTGTTGTGATGCTTTCATGTCCCAACATTTCCTGCACAGCCCGAAGGTCTGCACCACCTTCAACCAGGTGCGTCGCAAATGAATGCCGGAAAGTATGTGGCGAAACTATTTTTTTGATCTTAGCTTTTGTCACCAGGTCTTTTATAATGAGAAAGATCATCACACGCGACAACTTACGTCCCCTATTGTTCAGGAATAGAATGTCTTCATTGCCGGGAGCAGGCACCACGTGTACACGTAAATCTTTTTTATAAATATTTATATACTTTATGGCGCTTGCACCTATAGGTACCAGCCGTTCCTTATCGCCTTTTCCTAATACACGAATAAATCCTTCTTCAAGATAAAGTTGGGATATACGCAGGTTCACTACTTCCGTTACGCGCAAACCACAACTGTACATTGTTTCCAGGATAGCTTTGTTGCGTCCTCCTTCTGGTTTACTAAGGTCAATGGCTGAAATAATGCGTTCAATCTCCGCATAACTTAATACATCAGGTAAGGATCTTTTAAGTTTGGGTGATTCCAAAAGTGTGGTGGGGTCCTTGGTCGCAATATGTTCCAGCAGGCAATATTTATAAAAGGTTTTGATCCCGGATATGATGCGTGCCTGTGATGCAGCGGTCATGCCGAGGCCGGCAATCCATTTAATAAAACCCTGTAAATCCTGCAGGACAATATCGCCAGGGTTCTTGAGTGATTGCACTTCCTGCAGGTACTGCGTCAATTTATCGATATCCCGCAGGTATGCTTCTACGGAATTATCAGCAAGTGATTTTTCTAACTGGAGAAACGCTTTAAATCCTTTTTTATAAGGTTCCCACATAATATTGAGAAAGCCATCACTTCAGGCTTACCTGTTTTTCTTTTTCGGTAAACTGTCCTTTGATCTTGATCTTTGCCCAGATCTTGTTGCGGGTAATATTTATAGTGTCAAATGTGCTGTGAATATTATTGTGATCGATATCCATGCCCGTATTATTCATCAGCATCCTGTCCATCGCGCCTGTGGCCTGGTCCTGGGCATAAATGAAAGTTTCGTCGTAGTAGGCGATCAGGCCATCTTCCACATGGAATTTTTTGTCGAAGTTATTAAGCGCACTTGTATAGATACTCCACTTAATGCTTTTGTTGTAAGGCAATTTGACAAGGAAACCCCTGCCGGTGGTGCAATCATTGAATTTTAGCCAGGCATAACTCGTATCGTTGAAGTAGCAATTGATGAAATCCTTATTCAGCCTTACCTCTTTTCCTACAAGCTCCTGGAAACCCATCTTGCGTTTAGTGTCAAGGCCCTTATGGCTCCATACAAATGTATCGGGTTGACAATTTTTTATGGACAGTAAAACAAAAGGCGTGTCGGGGTGAGGGTGGATATAGCGAAGCGTATCGGTAATGCAGGCAGTATCGCAAAAGCCCTGCTTGTCGGATGCACCGCAGGAGCTCATGTGCCATGCAAGAATAATAGCGCAAACAGGGATGATCAATAATCTCATACAAATTGGTTTTAAAGTGCACAAAAATAAGGGTAAAAAAATGTGGAAATAGGGAAATATGGAAATGTGGAAATGTGGGAACGTGAAAATGTGGAAATGAGAGGTCGATGATGTTTTTATTTGGATTCCAGAATTCCCATCATCTACCTGAGTTCCCTTTTTATAAATAATCCATATTTAAGGTTGCAAACAAGATTGAATCAATCAGGCCATACAAATATTCATTTCCACATTTCCACATTTTCACATCTCCACATTTTTCACATTGGCTTGTTTCTTATCTTCGAAGAATGAGTGAAATGAAGGCATTTAGTTTACGGGCATTTAAAAATAAGGCTCAAAAGAATAAAGGAAAAATGCGACGCTTTCTTGGCCGCATCGAAAAAAGCCCTCCACGAAATCTCACCGCACTCACTATTCCCCTGGAGCAGCAAGTTTGGAAAGAGACGGATTGCCTGGCATGTGCTAATTGCTGCAAAACGATGACGCCTACCTTCAACAATGCCGATATCAAAAGGATCTCTGCGCATTTTGGTCAAACGCCCGACGAGTTCAAAAAAAAGTGGTTGAAAAAAGATCGGATCGGCGACTATGTCAACACCCGTCAGCCCTGCCAGTTTCTCAACCTAAAAGATAATAAGTGCAGTATTTATGAGATACGCCCTGCCGATTGTTCCGGCTTTCCGCATTTACCCAAAAAAATGAAGGATTATATTCACGTGCATAAGCAAAACATTGAATACTGTCCAGCTACCTATCGCCTGGTTGAAAAAATGATGGCAAGTATTAGTGTTTAACGTGTTCACCCCCTCATTTCACTTACAATCGAAAACCATTTTACGCAGCTTTCGCTGATTGCGCAGATCAGGCAGATCAATTTTGGCATGAGCATAAACCCTTGCGCCTTTGCGTGAAATTCCTCCCGTCACAAGTACACATCCTCCAATAAAAAATACTCCGGCTCCCTATCATGAAACAAAGTGATTGCAAGTATTCCGTATTGCAACCATTTATAGCCCGGATTTAAGAACAGAAACTGATCGGTAGCCCATTGCAGTGATTTGAATTTTTTCCTGGTTACACTTCCTTCCGGGTAGCAAAAAGGGGAATAGTGCCTGATCTTTACTTCGATTATATGGAGGCAATCGTTTTTTTGCGCGATGATGTCTATCTCATACCGGCCATATCGCCAGTTGCGATGCAGTAATTCATACCCGTTTGCCACTAGCCATTTCGCTGCCATTTCTTCCCCCTCTTTACCAAGTACATTATGCTCGCTCATACCTTATCTTTACTTGAAGATAAAAGCAACGCCAATCAACGGCATGTGTTTTTCAACGAAAATGAAAGTTAAATGAACGCCATTGCACTGGTAAAAGGCACGGTGAAAAATTATGATTGGGGAGGTTATACGTTTATTCCTGCTCTTTTGCAAGTGGAAAACCCCAACAGGATACCTTACGCTGAATATTGGTTAGGTGTACACCCGCTTGCTGATTGCATTGTGCAAATGGGTGACGATACTGAAAAAAATCTACGTGACCTCATCGACAGCGATAAACAACTTCTGGGGAAGAGAGTAAATAGCCAATTTGGAAGTTTTCCGTATTTGTTGAAAACGCTGGATGTGCGCGATATGCTTTCCATCCAGGTACACCCTTCCAAAAAAGATGCAGAAGCTGGCTTTGCGCTCGAAAATGCACGCGGAATTGCAGCAGATGCTCCTGCTCGAAATTACAGGGATACTAATCATAAACCCGAATTGCTCGTAGCGCTGGGCGATTTCTGGTTATTACATGGATTTAAAAAGGAAAAACAGCTATCGACCATTTTTTCGACTGTAAAGGAGTTAAAATCATTGAAACCTCATTTCGATAAGCAAGGGTATAAAGGATTGTATACGCAGGTTATGAAAATGTCGCAGGGAGACGTTAATAAATTACTTACGCCGCTGCTCGACAGGGTAATTCCGTTATATCATGAACAGAAATTATCAAAGACAAGCGAAGATTTTTGGGCGGCGAGGGCCGCTCTTACATTCGCAAAGGATCATATAATTGACAGGGGCATCATTTCCATCTACCTGTTCAATCTTATCCAGTTGAAAAAAGGGGAAGCTGTTTACCAGGCAGCGGGTGTGCCACATGCCTACCTTGAAGGTCAAAATGTCGAAATAATGTCCAATTCGGATAATGTATTAAGGGGCGGTTTAACCAGCAAGCATATTGATGTCGACGAATTGCTGAGAAACATTCGGTTTGAAGCCACCAGTTATAAAATACTAACCGGAGAAGTGAAGAATAAGGAAAGGATTTATCACACAGCCGCTCCCGATTTTGAGTTGGGGTGTTTTGAATTGGAAGCGGGCAAAACGGCTCAGTTTGCACCAATCACAGTTGAAATGCTATTATTGACAGAAGGCAACGTAGAATTAAGCGCCGGCGATGATGTATTGCAGTTAAAACCAGGTACTCCTTCAGCCACTACTTTTCCGGGTAAAACTGTGCGGCTGCATGCATTAGAAAAATCGATTGTTTATCGTGCTTCCGTACCTGTGCACAGCGGTGAATAAATTGAAACGTCATTTAGCGCAATTCATTTATTTTTGCGCTTGTTGGTCCTGGGTTAGGAGATCAGGATCCGAATTACAATCACTATCATGTCAAATAATCTCATTATGAAGTTGAACGGCCGATTGATCATTTTCACCCTGGTACTCGTATTGATGACCACCGCTTTTAAATTTTTCCTTGGACCTAACCTTGACTGGTCTGGTTTTTCACCAGTTATAGCTATTGCCCTGTTTTCAGGAATGATAATGCGCAATCGCGATCTTTCGTTTGTGTTGCCCTTGCTTTCAGTGCTGGTAAGTGATATGCTCATCCAGGTTTTATACACTATGGATTTGTTTCCTTATCCCGGTTTTTATAGCGGGCAGTGGCTGAATTACCTGATTTTACTTATCCCAACCCTGATCGGCTGGATGTTGAAAGGTAAAAATCTCGGTAGCTTATTTATCGGCGCATTGGCAGCTCCAACAGTTTTTTTCCTGGTTTCAAATTTTAATGTCTGGTCGTCTAACCTGGTTTCGTATAGCAAGGATTTTGATGGCCTGATGGCTTGCTATGCTGCCGGGTTACCATTTTATAAAAATGCGTTGATCGCAATGTTCGTTTTCTTACCCCTGATCATGATAACTTACAATTATATCGCAAGGTATAGGCGCCAGTTGACTTTGGCATAATGCGGAAGTAGGGCTGCTAAAAAGAGCGGGGAACAGAGCGGAGGGCGAGGGTATATACACCCGCTCTCGCTCTGTTCCCCGCTCTTTTTCGAATACGGTTAATTACACAGCGAGAAACAGAGCGGAGGGCGAGGGTATATACACCCGCTCTCGCTCTGTTCCCCGCTCTTTTTCGAATACGGTTAATTACAGAGCGAGAAACAGGGCGGAGTGGGAGGATTTACACACTCGCTCCCGCTCTGTTTCCCGCTCTCTCTTTCAACTCCAGGCTACCGAACCAGTAATGCTCATGGCTCTGTTTTCCTGTTACCGCTACACTAATCTCATTGTTGAATAATGGACAATCAAGTACGAGCGTATGAAACTCGCCATTCTCACCACAGGCATCCACACCCATGTTTTCCAGTTCGGCAACTGTTTCAACGGTAATGATCCTGCCAATGAAATCGGCACCCATTTGTTCATTGCAGCTTACAATCATGGTTTTGATACCACTTTCAATCATTTGCATTACGAGAGAGCGGCGATCTTGTTTCCATAGTGGCAGGAATGCAGATAGTCCAGCATTCGCGCACACTTTTTCTTCCCAGTCCCTGTGTGGTTGCAGGTCGATATCGCCAAATACCGCATGGGTAAGATTGTACTGTTGGCGGAGCGTAGATAAAGCGGTTGTAAAATTCTTTTCATAATCATTCCATGAACTGCTGATCAGATGTATGGGTATGTTGGCGGAAGCTGCCTGGGCCTGCAGTATGCTGGATGGAATACCGTGAGAGCGGGAGATTTTGCCTTCTTCATTGAGCACGTTCAGTAGCACCTGCGGTGTATATCCCAGGTGAATAGCCTGCATCAGCGCAAAGCAACTGTCTTTTCCGCCGCTCCAGGAGCAAAGTGAAGGTTTCAGCATA
>CBFGYO010000040.1:0-28895 GCA_965652975.1 uncultured Chitinophagaceae bacterium
CGTCCTGTCAGCATACAGGGCGACGTCGGGGGCGGGAAAAAGTAAACACATCGAAATATTATTATCAGGGTAGCTACGGCATCCGATAAGGTGTATTCGAAAACGATAACCGACGAAATGGAGGCTTCCGCCGCTGCACGTGGCACCGGTATCGCTAAGAGAAGCCCAGACTACATCGAACAAAAAATAGATGAGGGCAAGGCCGTCATTGCCGTTACCGACAAAGATGAATGGGTTGGTTTTTGCTACATCGAAACATGGAGCCATGGAGAATATGTGGCAAACAGTGGCCTGATTGTAGCTCCGGCATTTCGTAAAAGTGGCGTGGCTAAGGCCATCAAGCAAAAAATATTCAACCTGTCGCGCGAAAAATATCCCGACGCAAAATTATTCGGGCTTACTACCGGCCTGGCAGTAATGAAGATCAATAGCGACCTGGGTTATGAGCCGGTAACATACTCCGAGCTTACGCAGGATGAGGCATTCTGGGCTGGTTGCAAAAGCTGTGTGAACTACGAAATCCTTATGAGCAAGGATAGAAAAAACTGTATGTGCACGGCCATGCTGTACGATCCAAAGGATCACTATGAGCCCGAAGAAACGAAAGAATTTTTCAAGGAGAATGTAAAAGGCTTCGAGCGACTCTTACGTTTCAAGCAATGGAAATTATTAAACCCTTTTATCAAAAAAGATAAGAACAACAATGGTGGCTCAAAGCCCAAATCGCTGTTACATTATTTCTTTAACTTTTAACCTGGGTATACATGAATAAAAAAGTTGTGTTGGGTTTCAGCGGCGGGCTGGATACTTCCTACTGTGCCAAGTACCTGAATGATGATAAAGGTTATGAAGTACATAGCATTATTGTAAATACGGGCGGATTTAGCGATGAGGAGTTGAAAGAAATTGAGGCACATGCATACAGGCTGGGAGTAAAATCGCACAAAACTGTCAATGCAATTGAAAGTTATTATGACGGGATTGTTCGGTACCTGATCTATGGAAATGTGTTGAAGAATAACACTTACCCTCTCAGTGTATCTGCTGAACGATTGAGCCAGGCGCTGCATATAGCAGAACATGCCAAAACTATGTTGGCTGATGCCGTTGCTCATGGCAGTACCGGCGCTGGCAACGACCAGGTAAGGTTCGACATGATCTTTCACATCATGATACCCGGTATCGAAATCATTACGCCCATCAGGGACCTTCAACTAAGCCGTGAAGAAGAGATCAATTACCTGAAAGAAAAAGGGGTAACGATGAACTTCGACAAGGCGCAATATTCCATCAACAAAGGGCTGTGGGGTACAAGTGTAGGTGGCCGCGAAACGCTTTCCTCAAAAGGCATGTTGCCGGAGGAAGCCTGGCCCACACCAGTAACGAAGACCGGCAGCGAAGAGATAAAACTAACATTTGAAAAAGGTGAGCTGAAAGTGGTGAACGATCTTAAATTTAATCACCCTTCTGAAGCTATACAGTTTTTACAATTACAGGCCGGGCCATATGGAATCGGTCGCGATATACATGTAGGTGATACCATCATTGGTATTAAAGGCAGAGTGGGTTTTGAAGCTGCAGCACCAATGGTTATCATCAAAGCACATCATGCGCTGGAGAAACATGTGCTCAGCAAATGGCAATTGCAGTGGAAGGATCAGCTTGCACAGTTTTACGGCAACTGGCTGCATGAAGGACAGATACTGGATCCTGTAATGCGCGACATCGAGGCATACCTCGAAAGCAGCCAGCGAAATGTAACCGGTGATGTATATATCCAACTGATGCCATACCGTTTCCAGGTAATCGGTATAGAATCGAAATACGACCTGATGAGTAGCCGTTTTGGTAAATACGGGGAAATGAATACCGGTTTTACCGGGCAGGACGTGCGCGGATTCAGCAGGATCTTTGGCAATCAAACTGCCATTTATCACCTGGTAAAAGAAGAAGCTAATGCAAAAGGTTAATGCAGGTATTATTGGTGGAGCGGGCTATACGGGTGGAGAACTAATACGTTTACTGGTTCGCCATCCATATACATCTGTTTCATTTATTCATAGCCGCAGCAATGCCGGCAAACCTGTGCACCAGGTACACCAGGATCTGCTGGGTGATACCGACCTTTTATTTACAGATAAGCTGAGTACCGATATTGATGTACTCTTTCTTTGCCTGGGTCATGGCGAATCAAAAAAATTTTTACAGGAAAATGCCTTTCCATCATCGGTTAAGATCATTGACCTGGCCAATGACTTTCGATTGTCCGCCGATGCCCGGCTTAATGACCGGGAATTTGTATACGGTCTACCCGAACTGAACCGTGAGAAGATCAAATCCGCCCACAATATTGCCAACCCGGGTTGTTTTGCTACCTGCGTTCAACTCGGCCTTTTACCCTTAGCAAAAGCCGGGATGCTAACTGATATCTATACTACAGGAATAACCGGGTCTACGGGTGCAGGCCAGTCTTTGAGTCAAACATCTCACTTTAGCTGGCGGGCAAATAATATTCAGGCATATAAGACATTAACGCACCAGCACCTCGGCGAAATCGGAGAATCGCTGCAGCAATTACAAAACAAGGGGACGATCGACCTCAGCTTTGTACCCTGGCGAGGTGATTTTACCCGTGGCATCTTTGCCAGCTCCACTGTGCATTGCGACGAAAGCATTGAGGAGATGAGACGACTATTCAATGATTTTTATGCTGGTCACCCCTTTACCCACGTTAGTGATGATCCAATATTCCTGAAGCAGGCTGTAAATACAAACAAAGCAGTGATACAGCTTGAAAAGGCCGGCACCAAACTGGTAGTACATACGGCTATCGACAACCTGCTGAAAGGTGCGTCGGGCCAGGCAGTACAAAATATGAACCTGGTGTCGGGCTTTGATGAAACAGCAGGATTGCAACTGAAAGCAAATTATTTTTAGTAATACATGCCGGGTCGTTCAGGCGGCTTAGCAACAATACCAAGCAAATGAATTTATTTGATGTATACCCGATCAACGAGGTTACGATCGTAAAGGCCAAAGGCTCTTATGTGTGGGATGATAAAGGGGAACAGTATCTCGACCTTTATGGCGGGCATGCTGTAATCAGTATCGGCCATACACATCCACACTGGGTGAAACGCATTGAAGAGCAACTGGAGAAAATTGCATTTTATTCCAACTCCATCCGTATTCCTTTGCAGGTAGAACTGGCCACGAAGTTGGGAAAGATCTCCGGCAAAGACGACTACCAGTTATTCCTTTGTAACTCGGGAGCCGAGGCAAATGAAAACGCGCTTAAGCTGGCTTCGTTTCATACCGGGAGGAAGAAGATCGTTGCTTTCAACAAGTCTTTTCATGGCAGAACATCACTGGCAGTAGCAGTAACTGATAACAAAAACTATCTCGCGCCGGTAAACGAAACCGATAACGTGATCTTCCTACCTTTCAATGATGAAGAGGCATTGAACGAATGCTTCACAAAAAACGGGAAGGAAATTGCTGCCGTGATCATCGAAGGCATACAAGGTGTTGGGGGAATTAATATTGCTGCCGATTCATTTCTACGTGCAATCCGCAACCTTTGCGATAAGCATGGCGCACTCTACATCGCAGATGGTGTACAATGCGGATATGGAAGGACAGGAAAATTTTTCAGTCATGATTTTGCCGGCGTAAACGCCGACATCTATTCAATGGCTAAGGGCATGGGTAATGGATTCCCAGTCGGCGGTATCATTGTAGCGCCTTATATAAAAGCGAAACACTTTCAACTGGGTACCACATTTGGTGGCAACCACCTGGCTTGTGCGGCAGCACTGGCAGTACTGGAAGTAATAGAAGAAGAAAAATTGATGGGCAATGCTGTGATGATCGGGAAATACCTTCGTGATGAGCTGGAAGCTATTCCTCAATTGAAAAATGTAAGAGGCAAAGGATTGATGATCGGCTTCGATGCTTCGGGCGATCTGAAAGACCTGAAGAAAAACCTGCTGTGGAACCAGAAGGTATTTACCGGGGAATCAAAACCCGATGTAATCCGCTTGCTCCCGTCGCTGGCATTGAAGAAGAGAGATGCTGAACAATTCATTGAAAGTATAAAAGAAGAAATAGCGCTATTAGAATCAACACCAACACACGCAGGCTGATAATGAAAAAATTTGTTTCTGTCCAGGATGTAGGGGATATCGATTCCCTGGTACAAACCGCATTGAGCTACAAAGCATCGCCATTAAAGGATAAGTCACTCGGTGCAAACAAACGCATCGGCTGTCTTTTCCTCAATCCAAGCATGCGTACGCGTTTGAGCACGCAAATCGCAGCGCAGCAACTGGGAATGGAAACCATCATCTTCAATGTTGGGAGTGAAGGCTGGGCACTGGAATTTGAAGAAGAAGCGATCATGAGTGGCAACACTGTTGAACATGTGAAGGATGCTGCGCCGATTTTCGGAAAATACTTCGACATACTTGCTATACGCACTTTTCCATCTCTTAAGAACCGCGAAGATGATTATAGTGAACTTTATATAAAACAATTTATCAAATACGCCGGCATCCCCGTTGTAAGCCTTGAAAGTGCAACATTGCACCCGCTTCAGTCGCTGACGGACATCATTACTATCACGGAAAATTATAAGCAGGTAGCAACCCGGAAACCGAAAATCGTACTAACCTGGGCCCCACATGTAAAACCTTTGCCGCAATGTGTAGCCAATAGCTTTTCGCAATGGGTGAATGCATGGGGCAAAGCAGACTTCGTAATTACACATCCAGAAGATTATGAACTGGATGAGCAATTTACCGCGGGTGCCACCATTACCCACGACCAGGATAGCGCATTGAAAGATGCGGATTTTGTATACGTGAAAAACTGGAGCACTTTCCATGATTATGGAAGGGTGTATTGCAACGATCCTGAATGGATGCTCACCAATGAAAAACTTCAACTTACCAACAATGCACGTGTAATGCATTGCCTGCCCGTACGTCGCAATGTAGAACTCAGTGACGAGATACTTGACGGACCAAGCAGCCTGGTAACACAACAGGCGGCCAACCGGGTGTGGGCGGCTCAGGCTGTGCTAGCCGGGATTTTAAAAAGTAATGGATAAACTATACATCATAAAGATCGGTGGCAATATCATCGACGATGAAAAAAAACTTTCATCATTCCTTACATGCTTTGCCGAAATACCTGGAAAAAAGATCCTGGTGCATGGCGGCGGCAAACTCGCTACCAAGCTCGCCGATATGATGGGCGTGGAACAAAAACTGGTAGATGGCCGACGGATTACCGATGCCGAAACGCTCAGGATTGTGACGATGGTATATGCAGGTTATATCAATAAAAATATTGTAGCCCAATTGCAGGCAAATCATTGCAACGCCCTGGGATTGTGCGGAGCGGATGGAGATGCCATACTCGCGCATAAACGCGTTCACCCGGTAATTGATTATGGCTTTGTCGGTGATGTGGACGCAATCAATACTGTCCTGCTAAAAAGTCTGCTGGATCAGCACATCTCTCTTGTTTTTGCACCCATCACCCACGATCAGCAGGGTCAATTGCTTAATACCAATGCTGATACTGTGGCGCAGGAACTGGCTAAACATCTCAGTCAACTCTATGCAGTAAGTCTGGTGTACTCGTTTGAAAAAAGTGGTGTGTTGCTTGATGCTGAAGATGACTCAACGGTGATCGGCAGGCTCAACAAGCCTTATTACCAACAGTTGAAATCGAAAGAAAAAATATTTGCAGGCATGATCCCCAAGCTGGATAATGCTTTTGCGGCACTGGATAGTGGCGTTGAAAAAGTGATAATCGGGAAAGCAGAAGAATTGAAACAGCTTATAGGTGGAACATCCGGCACAAGCATAGTAAATGAATAAAGATCTGGGGATATTACAACAACAGGCCATCGCTTTGCTGCGCGACCTTATCTCCATACCTTCTTTCAGCAAGGAAGAAGACCGGACCGCGGCAGTGATAGCTGGATTTCTCGAAGGTAATGGCATTGATTGTAAGAAAACCGGTAATAATGTTTTCGCAGCCAACAAGCATTTTGATAAAAACAAATCTACCATTCTCCTCAATTCTCATCACGATACTGTAAAACCAAATAAGGGATACACCCTCGATCCATTTCAACCTTTGGAGAAAGACGGAAAACTTTTCGGGCTAGGCAGTAATGATGCCGGTGCTTCGCTGGTATCGTTGTTGGCTACATTTCTTTATTATGCTGGTCAAGATAATCTCAAGTATAATATTATTTATGCCGCTACTGCAGAAGAAGAAATATCGGGTACGGGCGGCATCGAAATGCTACTACCTTCATTGCCGTCAATTGCTTTTGCCATTGTAGGTGAACCTACACAGATGCAAATGGCTGTTGCCGAGCGTGGATTAATGGTACTGGACTGCACAAGCCAGGGCAAGGCCGGGCATGCGGCCAGGGAAGAAGGAGATAATGCTATTTACAAAGCTTTGCGTGATATACAATGGTTCAAAGAGTATGCCTTCGACAGGGTATCACCCTTATTGGGCCCGGTAAAAATGAGTGTGACCGTTATAGAAACGGAAAACCGTGCACATAATGTTGTGCCTGCTCAATGTAAATTTACCGTCGATACACGCATCAACGAATTGTATAGCTTTGAAGAAGTGCTGCAGACCATTCGCGAGAATGTACAGGCAGATGTGCAACCGAGGAGTACTAGGCTGCGATCGAGTGCAATTGCCATCGACCATCCTATCGTGCAATCGGGATTATCATTGGGACGAAGTTATTATGGTTCACCCACCACTTCCGACAAAGCCCTGATGCCTTTTCCTGCACTCAAAATAGGACCTGGCGATAGCGCACGCAGCCATACAGCAGATGAATTTATTTATATAGAAGAAATAAACAGGGGCATCGAATTGTATATACAACTTTTAAAAAAGGTACTTCAATGAAACTGTGGCAAAAAGACAAAGCATCGCTGCACGAAGTGGAAAAGTTCACGGTAGGACGGGATAAGGAATTCGACCTGCAACTGGCTCCCTTCGATGTATTGGGCTCCATTGCGCATGCCACCATGCTGGAAACTGTTGGATTATTGACTGCACAACAGAAAAATGATCTTGTTGCCGAACTTCAGAAAATATATCGCAGCATCACCAATGGGCAGTTTGTAATGGACGATGCTGTCGAGGATATTCATTCGCAGGTTGAATTATTGTTAACGCAGAAACTGGGCGATACCGGTAAAATGATCCATAGCGCACGTAGCAGGAACGACCAGGTGCTGGTGGATATCAAACTTTTTTTAAGAAACGAGCTCGAACAGCTTGTAAGGTCTATTGATTCTTTTTTTACACTCCTGCAAAAGCAGAGTGAGCAGTACAGGGAACACTTACTGCCCGGTTATACTCACCTGCAACTGGCGATGCCCTCATCCTTTGGATTGTGGTTTGGTGCTTATGCCGAAAGCCTGGCAGATGACATGATCACGTTAAAGGCAGCTTACGATATCACCAATAAAAATCCATTGGGTTCTGCCGCCGGATATGGTTCCTCCTTTCCCATCAATCGAAACCTCACTACACAACTGTTGGGATTTGCCGATATGAATCACAATGTGGTGTACGCGCAAATGGGCAGGGGCAAAACTGAACGGGTAGTGGCCCAGGCACTGGCCAATGTAGCGGATACCCTTGCCCGGCTGAGTATGGATGCCTGCCTGTACCTCAATCAGAATTTTGGTTTTATTTCATTTCCTGCGGAATTAACTACGGGTAGCAGCATTATGCCACATAAAAAGAACCCGGATGTGTTCGAGCTGGTACGTGCACACTGCAACCGCATCAAAGCTCTTCCCAATGAAATCACCATGATGACGACTAATCTCCCTTCCGGCTATCATCGTGATCTGCAGTTGCTAAAAGAACACCTTTTCCCAGCCTTTCAAACGCTTAAGGATTGCATAGAGATGGCAGGTTTGTTATTATCCAGCATTCAAATAGAAAAAAGCCTGCTCGCCGACGAGAAATATAAATACCTGTTTAGTGTAGAAGAAGTAAATAAACTGGTATTGTCAGGCATGCCGTTCAGGGACGCTTATAAGAAAGTAGGCCAGGCCATTGAAGGAGGTACGTTTCAATACCAATCATCACTGGCACACACACACGAAGGCAGTATCGGCAACTTGCAGAATGATCAAATTGCAGGTAAAATGCGCGCCCTCATCGACTCATTTCCTTTTGCCCAGGTACAATCTTCGCTTACCAGGCTTGCCGGTTAGGGCCATCCTACTGCTGGATCAAATTGCTTAATTTTATTTACGCAATTACCTTATCTATGATTAAACGTAGCCGACTTACCTGTGCCTTATTTTTAATCTTTGCCTTTGCTCAAGCTCAACCTGCAGCAGAAGCATGTTTTGAAAAATGTTTTCACGCTGGCGGGCAACTTCGGCCCACCCAGGTTAATTATTTTCAGTATCCTTCGATGAATAAATATGATGTACATCATCTCAAGTTGGACATCGCCGTGGAGGCCAACAACCGGAATATAACTGGTTCAGCGCTTACCAGTGCTACGGCCATACAAAACCTCGATTCTTTCATATGCGAACTGCGTGATTTTTTAATTATAGATTCCATATTTGTCAATGGAGTTAAAACAACCACTTACACCCGGGCCAGCGATCATGTATTTGTGCAACTAAATCCTGTAATTCCTGCAGGAACAAACTTCCAGGTATTGATATTTTATCGTGGCACAGCCGGTGCTGCGGGTGTATATATTGGGACCAACCTTACCAATGGACTCATTTATACCGCTACATTGTCCGAAAGTTACCAGGCCAGGGAATGGTTCCCTGTAAAACAGCTTTTGAAAGATAAGATCGACTCGGCCGATATCTGGATTACCACTACCAACACCAACCTCGCCGGTTCCAACGGGCTATTGCAAGCTGCCGTGGATTTGCCCGGCAATAAAAAACAATTTCAGTGGAAAACAAGGTATCCAATGGCTTATTACCTGGTGAGTTTTGCCGTGGCCAATTACCAGGAATATAAGAATTATGCAAAGCCGGCTGCACTCGCTCCTGATTCAGTATTGATACAGCATTATATTGTCAACAACCCAGACTATTTCAATACTAATAAAGCAAACCTTGACAAAACCCCGGCCTTCCTGGAAAGGCTAAGTGTATTGTATGGACTATATCCATTTTACCGCGAAAAATACGGACATGCACACGCGGGCATTGGCGGCGGAATGGAGCATCAGACCATGAGCACGATGAATAGTTTTGGGTCCACACTTATAGCACATGAACTGGCGCACCAATGGTTTGGCGACAATGTAACCTGTGCCACCTGGAACCATATCTGGCTCAATGAAGGATTTGCCAGTTATTCCGAATACTTGCTGATTGAATCACTTACTGCCCTGTTTCCCGGATTGACGCCTGCTGATTATATGCTGGGTGTTCACAACAATGTAATGAGCATTGCCAACGGAAGCGTATTTGTTCCCGATGCATCTTTATATGATGAGAGCAGGATCTTCAATTTAAGGCTTAGTTATAATAAAGGTTCGGCGATTATACACAACTTGCGATTTGAAATGCAGAACGACAACCTGTTTTATCAAACACTTCAAACATACCAGCAACAATTTAAAGACACTGTTGCCACTGCCGAAGATTTCAAAACAATAGCGCAAACTATTAGCGGTAAAAACCTTACTGACTTTTTCAATCAATGGTATTATGGCGAAGGCTATCCAACTTTTAATGTTGACTATTCCAAACAAGGGGATGACCTGGTGTTATTTGTTAATCAAACGACGAGCGCGCCTATCGTAACCCCGTTGTTCAAAGGATTGTATGAAGTTAAAATCACTACACAGCAGGGTGATACACTGGTGAAGATCAACGTGACTGAAAACAACCAGACATTTAAATTTCGTTCCAACAGAATTCCTACAGGAGTTGTATTCGATCCCAACAACTGGGTGATCAACAAGGTTGGTTCCATCACAACGGGCATCAACGATCCGGGAAATACAAATGAGGGAGTGATCCTTTATCCAAATCCGTCACCCGGTACTTTTCATTTAGAATATCCCGCTAACACTTTCGAACAAGCCCAGGTATTTGATATTTCCGGAAAGCTTCTCCTTCGCGAAACGTTGAACGGTACGCAAAAAACTATAACAACAGCGCTCACGCCCGGAAGCTATCTTATTAAACTATTTGGTAAGAAAGAAACCAGTATAAAAAGACTACTTATTGTAAGGTAGTCTTACTCGGAGTAAGATAAAAGATAAAAACTAAAAGATAAAAGTTGTATTCAGGCGGAGTCTCCGACCTTTGACAACTTTTATCTTTTATCTTTTAACTTTTATCTCCTACAATCCATATTTATCAACTAAGTATATTAGTGCCGCCATATTCACTGCCCCCAATTCAAGTTCCCGTTTATTCACTGCTTCAAACACATCATTTCTCGCATGATGGATATCGAAGTAACGTTGTGAGTCAGGATTAAGGCCGGCTACAGGAGTTTTGAAAGCCCTGTTGAGTGGGCCGATATCAGCTCCTCCTCCACCCTTCCTGAATTCTGAACAGCCATAAGGTGCTATCAGTTCTTTCCAGGAAAGAAATTTCTGGTATTGCTCTTCTGTACCCGTGAGTCCGAATCCACGAGGAGTAAATCCTCCTGCATCGCTTTCGAGCGCGAAAATATGCTTCTCCCCTTTTTCCTTTGCTTCGTCTGCATACTTGTTGCCACCGCGTAAACCATTTTCTTCATTGGCAAATAATACAAACCGGATGGTTCGTTTTGGTTTATACCCGAGCGCTTTGAAAGCGCGGAGAATTTCTATTGTTTGCACACATCCTGCACCATCATCGTGGGCACCTTCACAGTTGTCCCAGCTATCCAGGTGTCCACCTACCGTAATGATCTCATCGGGAAACTCGGTACCTTTTAATTCACCAATGATATTATGCCCGATGGTGTCAGGCAAAAATTTTCCAAACGTGTTCATGCTCACCCATACCGTTCCCGATCTTTTGATAGCGGCACTCAACCAGTCAGCATCCTGGAGCCCGATAGCTGCTGCAGGTATTTTTGCATAATTGCTATCATAGCGGGTAGCACCGGTATGCGGATTGTTGTCAGTACTATGGCTCATGCTGCGAATAATCACTGCTGCTGCGCCATACTTAGCCGCCCGGCTGGGACCCTGACCCCTGTATTGCCCTGCGTCGCGATAGGAATTAAATGTGCTGACATAGGTAGGATTGAATTTATAATTATAGAACACGATCTTGCCGTTGATGGAATCTTTTTTTCTTTCCAAATCGTCGAAGTCTTTTACTTCGATAACCGGCCTTTGCAACATCTTCATCGAGCCAACGGAATTTCCCAGTGCAACTATATCCAATGCTTTGGGCTTTTTATCATTGGGCGAAAGCCTGGCATATGCCTGGTCTTTTCCGCCGCGAACCCAGTGTGGCACCATGCATTGTTGCATCCAGGCTTTATCGGCGCCGCTTTCCTGCATCCTGGCGATACCCCATTTTTCTGCCTTTACCATACCGGGCGATCCGGCAAGGCGTGCACCAATCGTCTTTGTCAATACTCTCAAATTCTCATAGGCCTTGCCATTGGTGAGTATTTCATCGGAAATGCGTTTGATGAAAAGCGAGTCTTCCTGTTGTGCGAGGGTACGATTAGCGATAAACGAAATAAAAACAAAAAATAAAAGTCTGTACATGAACGCGAATTTGGATAAAGATAAGGGAAGAGGGAAAAATAATTACTCCTCGAATTTCTCGCAGCGAACGCAAAGTTGGCAGCGACGCAACGAACATTTTGCACTTTCACGTGTAATGATATCGCTGCGACGCTGCTCACTTCGCGTTCGCTGCGAGAAACTCTTACGCGGTGAGAAACACCTAAATTTGCAGATGAATCTTGAAATATGAGAATAGGAATTGTTTGTTACCCCACGTTTGGTGGAAGCGGTGTATTGGCTACTGAACTGGGAAAGGCGCTGGCGCAAAAAGGACATATGGTGCATTTCATTACTTACCAGCAACCCGTAAGGCTCAATGGATTTATGCCGAATATATTCTACCACGAAGTGCAGGTACCGGCCTACCCGCTTTTTGATTATCCACCGTACGAAACTGCCCTGGCGAGTACCATGGTGGATGTGATCAAGAATAATAACCTCGATTTGTTACATGTACATTATGCAATACCGCACGCCTCGGCAGCCTTTATGGCCAAACAAATCCTGAAAAAAGAAGGTA
Source organism: uncultured Chitinophagaceae bacterium (assembly GCA_965652975.1). GTDB lineage: Bacteria > Bacteroidota > Bacteroidia > Chitinophagales > Chitinophagaceae > CADEDV01. Next base: position 12,318 of record CBFGYO010000040.1, read on the forward strand.
AGAACATACCCGTCATCACCACATTGCATGGTACAGATATTACCCTCGTGGGAAGGGACAAAACCTATGCACCAGTGGTAGCTTTTTCAATCAATCAGAGTGATGCGATTACAGCGGTGTCCCAAAATCTGCGGGATGAAACCTTCAAGATATTCCCAATAGAAAAAGAGATAGAAGTGATCTACAACTTTGTGGATGTAGCACGTTTTACCCGCAAACCTATCGATGCTTTTCGGAAAGTGATAGCGCCGGAAGGTCAAAGAATATTATTGCACGCCTCCAATTTCAGGAAGATAAAACGTGTACAGGATGTTGTTCGCATCTTTTATGAAGTACGAAAAGTGAAACCAGCTAAACTTCTGTTTGTCGGTGATGGACCAGAACGATCCACTGCAGAAGATCTTGCACGCGAATTGGGTGTATGTGATGAGATCCGTTTTGTGGGCAAGCAGGAACAAATGGAAGATATTCTCGCCATTGCCGACCTCTTCCTCCTTACCTCGGACTATGAAAGTTTCGGTCTTGCCGCACTCGAAGCCATGGCAGCAGGTGTACCAGTAGTGTCTACTAATGCCGGGGGACTAAAAGAAATCAATATCGATGGCGAAACAGGTTATATGGCCAATGTGGGAGACGTGGAAACCATGAGCAAACAGGCCATATCCATACTGAAAGATGATAAGACACTAAAAGGCTTTAAAGAACGTGCAGCCGTTCACGCCAAAAAATATGATATCGGGAATATTATTCCGATCTATGAGCGGCTTTATGAAAAGTTCCTATAAAGGGGGCTACGAGCTGCGAGCCTCGAGCCTCGAGCAAGAAAATAGCTCGCAGCTCGTAGTCTTAATGCGGGAAATAACGACCTAAAAAACTTTTATCTTTTATCTTTTATCTTTTTATCTCCTCAGCCATGGCTCCGGATTAACATTATTCTTCTCAACCATCAGCAGGAAATCAATCTGTCCGCCACTGCCATCCTCATCTCTCCCTGCCTTACCAATTGCCTGCCCGGTTTTAACAGTATCGCCTTTTCTAACACTGGTTGAAGCGAGATTACTATAAGTAGTAAAATATTTACCATGTCGTATAGTCACAACCATACCGTCACCGATATTGTAAACACCAACTACTTCTCCATCGAATACAGATTTGATGGAGTTTCCAGGTTGGGTAGCGATGGTGATGCCAGGATTGTCGCCTTCTATTTTTGTGCCTTCGATCTTATACCTGCCAAAGTGTATGCTCACCACGCCATTGTCTACCGGCCAGGGTAATTTGCCGCGGCTATTGGCAAAACTGCTTCCCAATGCAATGTCCTTAGCATTCAACTCCAGGTAACTGTCGGGCTTTTTTGCCGTTGTTGTGGCACGAGGGGTTGTTGATGCCGTAGAACCAGCGGGAGTAGAAGTAGAGGGTGTAGTTGGTGCCGCTGATTTTTTTGCCGCTTCATCTGCCTTACGTTTTGCTTCAGCATCGGCTTTTGCCTTGGCAGTAGCTGCATCGATCTCGCGTTTGATAATTGCGGCGATGGCATTTTTCAGGTCCCTGTCTTTCTTTTTCTTGGATGCGATTTGTTTTTGCAAGTCTTTCTCCTGCGTTTTCAGACTCTTCAACACCACATCCTTTTCTTTTCTTTGAACGTCCAGCACAGTTCTTTCCTTGGTCTGGCTTTGCAACGCTAAACTCTTTTCGCTTTTACGTTGCTGCTGCTGTTGCTTGCGTTTGGCTATCAGGTCCTGAGTTTCGAGGATATTCGTTACCTGCTTTTCCCTGTACGCACGATAACTTTTCAGGTATGAAATTCTTTTAATAGCGTCGTTGAAGCTGGCAGCGGAAAAAATAAAATTGAGATAGTCGTACGAGCTCCTGTTTTTATAGGCATATACAACGGTGCGGGCATATTCAATTTTAAGTGTATCAAGTTGTTTTTGCAGCCGATAAATTTCGAGGTTGCTGCGATATAGATCATCCTCGATCATCTTGATTTCTTTGCTGATGCTGTTGATATAACGTTCCTGTAAATTGATTTTCCTGTTGATCAGGCTTAATTGACCGAGCGCCTGTTTGCTCTGTCCTTTTAACTTATTGTACATCCCCTGCATCTCCTTCAACTCATTTTGCAAGGCCTGGCGCTCACGTTCCAGGTCCGATTTATCCTGTGTAGGTTGAGCAACTACTGCCAGGGAGGAGCATATTGCTAAAATTAAAATAGTGAAGTTTCTTCTGCGCATTATTACAAGGATTAAAGGATATAAAAGGGGTGCGGAAAGCGAGGATATAACGCCTACCTGCAAAATAAATTTTATATGTCTAATTCAATTTAAAATTTTTAGGTACGGTAAATGGAAAGCTTAACGTTTCATTAAAATCATACTGCTTATAATCGAGCTTTATATCCAGTTTCTTTTTTTCTGTAACACTTATTCGTCGCTTGGTAGCAAACCACACGTCTTTTTTATCCTCGTAATCTTCATAACTGAGATAGCAGGTGCGATTGCGCAACTCGTCAAGGTCATCGAGTTTGCTGCTGCGTGTACGTTTGGTGGATTTGTCAACCGTTAGCAGGTTTTTAAAAAAATCGCCAATGCTAAGCAGGGTGATCGCATCGTCTGATTGCATATAAGAAACGATATTACTATCGAGGAACACGGGGTTGCCCAGCAAAAGATCCTGCAATGAGGTAAGATCAAGCGGCAATGCAGTTACTTCCTGCAGGTAGGCTACACTGCGCGCAGTGTACAAATTATCCTGCTTATTCATGAGCTTCACCGAATCGCGGGTTATATATGCACGCAAACCCTCAATACCGAGTATCGCGCGAACGGAAATCCAGATCACACTGTCCTTCATCATCCTTACGTGTGCAGTTACATTATATTTTTTCCCATCACCATCCAGGTAGTCTACCTCGATCTTGGCCGAAAAAGTTTTAAAGTCAATATAGTTTGCCTGAATATCCCGGTGTACGCCGCTGATAAAACGCATACTGTCCTCACTCGACTTCAATCGGGCGTTTATAATTGCGGTGGTATCTTTTGGTGTAACTACTGTCTGTATTTTCCGGGTAGACCTGCACGAAGCAAGTGTTGCAACAACCAGTACTGTTATAGCTAGGATTCTAATCATCATTATTTTTACTGTTTACCTGTATGCCCAAACCCGCCGGTGTTGCGCCCCGTCTCTTCCAGTTGCTCCACTGGCAACCATTGTATTTTCTCCACTTTCTGTACCACAAGTTGGGCGATTCTGTCGCCCGGGTTTATGACTTGTTCTTCACCAGAAAGGTTGATCAAAATAATCTTAATTTCTCCTCTATAGTCGGCATCAATTGTTCCCGGTGTATTCAGGCAGGTGATGCCCTGCTTAATTGCCAGTCCGCTACGCGGTCGTACCTGCACTTCATAACCATCCGGTATTTCCATGTAAAGTCCTGTAGGGACCAATGCTCTTTCCATCGGCTGCAATACCAATGCCGCATCCAGGCTGGCGCGTATATCCATTCCTGAGGAGCCGTGGGTGGCGTATTCGGGGAGGGCATTAGAAGAAAGATTCTGAATTTTGATGTGAACTACAGCCATTCGACAAAGATCGGTATTCGGAGATAAAAGTTAAAAGATAAAAGTGGTACCCATTCGATCTTCACGCATGAATACAACTTTTATCTTTTAACTTTTATCTTTTTCAAGAAGTACCATCGCATACGCCACCACTCCTTCCTCCCTCCCAACAAACCCCATCTTCTCTGTAGTGGTAGCCTTGATGGATACATCGTTTTCGGTAATGGAGAGTATCGACGCAATAGTTTTTTGCATGCTGCTTATATATGGACTGATCTTGGGTGCCTGGAGACAAAGCGTGCTGTCAATATTCACGATAGAATATCCTTTACCGCGGATGAGGTTAAAAGTGTGTTGCAATAACTTTTTGCTGTCGATGTTTTTATAAGCGGGATCCGTATCGGGGAAATGAGTGCCGATATCGCCCAGGGCAAGTGCTCCAAGCATTGCGTCACAGATTGCATGCAATAGTACATCAGCATCGCTGTGGCCGAGAGCGCCTTTGTGATGGGGGATTTTAACGCCGCCGATCCAGAGATCACGGTTTGTTGTTAATTGGTGGAAGTCCACGCCTGAGCCGATGCGAATTGCCATGAGTTGCTATTTGAAGAAAAATTAAAGTTAAGGAAGGGTTGCACGCAAAGAACGCAAAGAAGCGCAAAGCACGCAAAGGATTTTATTTTAATCAATATTACTATATTCTTAGCCAGACACACCCCGCTTACTTTTTTGCCTTGATGCAAAAAAGTAACAAAAAAAATCAAGGCTTCAGACAAATGGCTAAAAATTCCGGCGTATGGCGAAACGCGGGCACTCGCATCGCACAACCTAATCTTACGTTATAATAAGCGCTCGCCGCCAGCGTTTCACCGCCTACGGCGGTGTCGCCCTTCGCCGTAATTTTCTTAACGCCATTTTTCTGAGGCCATCAAAAACCGATAAACAGGATTTAAAAAAACCTTTGCGAGCTTCGCGCTCCTTTGCGCTCTTTGCGTGCAACAAAACAAAAACGTCCCGCAATGCGGGACGTTTCCAATATAATTTTTGTGATTATTAATTACTAGTCGTTTCTGCAGCACCACTACCATCCAAATCAAACAACACAGAGAAACGGAGCGTGTTGGAAAGTGGATTCTGGCTTACACCTGAACCGGAGGGAAGAAGGTAAGAGAAGTTAAGCCCAAATACATTGTACTTCACACCAAGACCCATCGTGAAATATTTGCGGTTACCTTTCGTAGCATGCTCGTGAAAATAACCTGCGCGTAATGAGAACTGGTTGTTGTATGTATATTCAGCACCAAGTGATATTTGAAATTCTTTCAGCTCTTCACTGAATCCACCAGGAGCATCACCAAATGAAATAATCCAGCTTGATGGTACACCATGGCTCCTGTACTCAGCGAGCTCTTCCTGTGATGGATCTACAGGAGGTGTGGGAACGAGCAATTTGTTTATGTCAAGACCAAACATGATCCTGTTTTGCTCATTGAATGTTTTACTCCAGGTAGTACCCAGGCCAAGGTTTGCCGGGATATAATCTTTTTGATCAGCATTATCAGTATAAGAAATTTTAGCACCAAGGTTAGTCAGTACGGCACCGAATGTCCATCCTGTCTCGCTTTCATTCTTTGCATCGAAGTAGAAACCGATATCACCTGCTACAGAGCTTCCGGCTTTGTACCCGGCTTGTGCACTTGCAAGGTCTGAATTGATATAGCGCAATGCCACACCTATACCGGCTTTCTCGGAAAGTTTACGGGAGTAACCTACATCAAATCCAAACTCACGAGGTTTGAATGATTGGAGTGGATTACCATTAGCGTCGGTAAACTGGATGCTACCCAGGCTGAAATAACGAAGTGAAGCATTCAATGCTTCGTTTTCATTCAATTTATAATAGCCGGCGAGTGATGCAAGAAATACGTCGTTTACTACCTGTTTTAACCAGGGTGTGTAAGAAGCCGCAACGCCTCCTTTTGATTCATTGAAAGCTACCTTACCGATATTCCAGAAACCAGCATTTGCATCAGGTGAAGTGGCTACGCCAATATCACCCATACCGCCCGAACGGGCATCTGGTGAAATGCGAAGGAAAGGTACAGCAGACGTTACAACGTTGATAGGGTCCGGATCTTGGGCTTTTAGAGATGAACTAAAACTACCGAATAGCAGGAATGCGGCAGTTAATTTCAAAGCAGTTGGTCTCATTAGTTTGTGTTTAAATATGGGTGTAAATATATGGTATTTAACAAAAAAGCAATCACTATCTGGAATTTTAGGAGCCTCAGAAAACCACCAGTTTTTCAATCTTCTCTTTTTTCTGACCTCCAGGAGCAGTCACGGAAAGTCGGTATAGATACACCCCCCGGCCGACCCTGTCACCATATTCGTCCCGGCCGTTCCATTCCAGCTCACTTGAACGATTGCCCATGGTATTTATTGTTTGTTGCATTGCTTTTATTATACGGCCTGAAATGGTGAATATTTGCAGCCTTACCTGCAGGTCTTGCCCGGGCTTGTTATGCTCAAACCAGAAGTTGGTTTTTGTAGTAAAGGGATTAGGATAATTCAGCACATGTGAAAGGGTGAGTTCTTCATCATTCACTACATTGAATTCAAGAATTACTTCACTTGAATTGTTGAGTACATCCCATGCTTTTATTTTAAGTGTGTGCGGGCCAGGCTCCATTTCCGGCAACTGGAAACGCACTGTTCCCTGCTGGTAACTATCCAGGTCACCCTGGTAAAAATCATTGAGAATAAAAAACTGGTTATTGTTATTATCCAGTGTAGCTACGATATCGTGCCCGATGCCTGTACCAGCGGTGTTGATACCTGAACTATCAGCCAGTTTCACCAATAAAACCGGCGAAGTGTTGGTAATACCACCATTTACAAATTTTTCATCATTGAGAAATGGTTTTATGCGAGGGCCCTCCATATCATTGCTGCTATCCACGCCTAATCCGCCAATTATCACTCCGGTGTATGCTGAGCCTGCATCACGGCTGCCATCCTCTGCATAGAGACTAATCTTTCCATTTCCAAACTGGTAATTGATATCCTTCGGCATTTTAAAACTGAAAACAAATTTTCCATTTGTCACAGAGGCTTTGCCTTTAAATAATGTATTGTTCTGCACCGAGAACGTTGCCGGTTGACTTGTAGGATCATTAGCCAGCGTAGTAATATTCTGGATCTTGTCGAATATTACTGGATATACCGTTCCATTAAATTGTGTGAGCACATTCCCCTGCACATCCGTTACTTCACCTTCTAAAACTGCTTTTTCCATTGCCCGCAATGTGTCGGCCTGGCCCACAGGAAGATCATTCACTTTAGTTATCCTCGCTCGCAAGGTGGGAAAACCGAGTGTCATTGCAGGATCGCCCAGTAATGTGAATTTTCGGTTATTGGTTATATCGCCTGAAGTCTGGTACGTGTAATTCTTTGCTTCTTTCACCGCATCACCAAGGCTTTTATAGTTTCCATTTGCATCAGCCTGCATTGCGATACGAAGGTAATTGTCGTTCATTATCCGGTTGCTGAAGGCAAATACAACTCGCGTGGTAGTCATCAGTGCGATTGCACCGGTTTTGGGTCGCACCAACAAATTTTCACCGATGGATTGTGAAGCAGGATTATCATAGGGGGCAAAGTCGCAGGTAGCGGTAATAAAAAGCGGGAGCCGGTCAGCGTTATTCCAATTGTTGATAATATCCTGGTCAACTATCACTTCTTCTGCAAGCCGCTTTGCACTACCATGTCCATTATAATTCCAGATCAATGTGCCGCTATATATTATATTATTGATCGCGAGATTTGCCTGCGGGTAACGGCTGCCGCCCGCACCACTCTCCTGCCGGAATGCATCCAGGTAGATCTTATGCTGGTTGTATGCTGGAGCTACAGTGGCGGTTGTTGTGGTTAAAATTTCTGCATCCTGCAAATGAAGATTAAAGTCTTCGTCGTCGGCTACGAAAGTAAGATCGTTTCGCCATGGACCTAGCCCGGCAGGAGCATGATATGCAAGAATTTTATCAACGAAGTTTTTAGCCTCGTCAATATTTTTTACCGGCGCACGCCCAATACCTACATCAAGATAGTTTACGATGAGACCAGAATTCACATCTTCATTATCATCCAGGAATCCAAAGAAATCGTCGGAGGCATAGGTGGATAAGGGATCAAGTGAAAAATTATTCTGCCATGCAGGTACATAATTGGTATTATTCGGTATCCTGTTGCGATAATCATAGGATGCATCGCCAAACAAGAGAAGATATTTTAATTTGGAAGCAGGATCGCTGCTGTATCTATCATGATACATTTTTACAAAATCACGTATTGCTACAGGATCAGGACTACCTGAAGCAAATTCATTATACACCTGGTCGGTAGTTACAATCAGCGTCCGCAACTTCGTACGCTCTTCATGAAATGCAGCCAGCCTTTGCGCCTGAGATAAAAATGAAGGATGTGTAATGATTATATAATCTTTCGCAGAACTATTGTGCAAATCCTGGTTGGTTACTTTACCTGCTGCTGCAGGAACTAAATATTGTGTAGGATTGAAAGCAATATACTCCCGCAATGCGGATGAATTGTTTACAAACCGATATTCCTGGCCAGTAAGTTCACCTTGCATAAGTGCAGGCTCCAACGGATCCGTGATATCCCAAACCTGTGTTGTATTATTTGCATTATTAATAATAAAAGTTGCCCGGTTGCCTGCACCAACAGACTCCCAGTCGCGAAAAAATAGCGGCACGCTGGCCTGCAGGGTCAATGCTTTCCTGGTAAAAAGTTCAAACCTGTTAAGCCATCCCTGCGCATTGAAGCTGCCCGGAACATATGTATAATTAATAGTGATATTGTCGCCGGCGACGGTTGGTGAAAAAATCGCTTGCGATGGCAGTGCGAACGGGTCATAGATACCCGTGCCGGTGGCATTGATCAATTGCTGGCCGATGGGTTGGCCATTTGCTTTAATATCAAAGCGGCTACCGGCGCCTACTGAACGTGAAATGACGTCACTTACCATTATCATCGGCGACGTAGTTTGCCGGCCTGGAATGTCGATGGCAAAATCCCGGCTCACCGTTCTTCCGGGCATATTGGCAAACTCTTCGCCATACCATTCTTTACCACTGGCGAGGAAGTTGACGGTATCCAACTCATGAAAAGAGCGCTCTGAAAAATGCGTTACAGTAATATTAGGTGATACAACCAGTGGCGCCTGTGCTATCCGCCTGCCATTGCCTCCAATAGAAATAAAATAATAGGATTGATCACTATAAAGGTTCTTTTGGCGGGAAAATCGCCGGTTGGCTGAATCTTTTTGCCACAGATCAGGTCCATTTGCATAAAAAAGGATATGATCCGAACCATTTAATGCGCCATCACCTCCATCTACTACCATTATTGCGTTTTCGCGCAGGTCGTCGGTCCAGGCGCCGGCATTGGATTCAGAAAGCATGGTGCCACCGTTTCCAAATATTCGTACAGATTGGGATGTCAGTCCGGTGCTGTTAATACCAAGGCTTGTGAGAAAAGGAATGTCGATTTTGTAGATGCCAGGAGCCTTTATAGCAATCCTGTACCAGTTGCCCGAAGCGAGCACAGAATGGGGGGTGTAATTCCTTTGTGCAAACAGGGTAATTGACAGCAGCAAACTGCAGCATAAACAGTTAATAATCCGGCACTGGGGCATAAACACAAAACTCAGGATAAATGGGGATTTCCCGGGTTAAAATAAGTAATAACCCCTTATAATTTCTTTTTAAAGTCTCTATCTTCGCAAATCGGGTGGTAAAATTGCTAACAGTGCAATATTTTGTTCTCCACCAGCGTTAAAATTATTCCAATTCAGATGTTTATGCAAAAAGTAATGAAAGTGAAAAACTTAACGATCCTCTTATCCTGTGTTGTACTACTGGCATCCTGTAAAAACGGTGGCCTTTTTAACAAGAAAAAGGAAAAATCCGATGTTACGGGATGGAACTACAATGACAAGAACATGGGAGGCTACCAGGTAGCCAAAACCAAGGAGCAGGGTCTCGGACCCGGCCTCGTATTCGTTCAGGGTGGTACATTCACCATGGGACAGACAGACGAGGATGTAATGGGCGACTGGAATAATATTCCACGCCGTGTATCCGTAGCTTCCTTCTATATTGATAAAACGGAGGTTGCCAACGTTCATTACCGTGAATACCTTTTCTGGCTGAACAAGATCTTCCCGATCGATGATCCTGCAAATATGCCGATTCACGCAGCAGCCTTACCAGATACGCTGGTTTGGAGAAGTGAGCTGAGCTATAACGAGCCGCTCGTTGAATTCTACCTGCGTCACCCGGGCTTTAACGATTACCCGGTTGTAGGTGTAAGCTGGAAACAGGCGCATGACTTCTGTCTTTGGAGAGGTGACCGTGTAAACGAAGGAATTCTTCTGCAAAAAGGTTATATCAACAAGCAGGGTCTCCAGGGTCAGCAACAGGAAAATAACTTTACAACTAAATCATATTTATTAGGTCTTTACCAGACAGCTCCTGGCAAAACAGCAACTTCCAAAAAGAATCCATTACAAACATCACAGGGACAACCCCGCACAACTGTTTCAATGGAAGATGGTCTTATGCTGCCTGACTACAGGTTGCCAATGGAAGCTGAGTGGGAATATGCAGCTTATGGCCTGATAAACCAAAACCCGCGCCCAAGTACCAAAGAAGGTAAGCGTGGTGAGGAATTACAATCCAACAAACAGATCTATCCATGGTCGCATAATGTAAACGGTCTTCGTGATACACGCCGTGGAAGCTGGCAGGGTCAGTTCCTCGCAAACTTTAAAAGAGGAAGTGGTGACGTTGCCGGTACCGCTGGTGGTCTGAATGACCGTGCATTTTACACAGCTCCTGTGAATTCCTTCTTCCCTAACGGGTTTGGTGTTTACAACATGGCTGGTAACGTGAGCGAGTGGGTACAGGACGTTTATCGCCCGCTGACTTTAATGGATGCTGACGACGTGGCTCCTTTCCGTGGTAATAAATTCCAGACATTATATAAGAACGAAGCTGGTGAAACTGAAGTTGACAGCACTGGCCGTGTAAAAATGAGGGATGTAACTGATGCTGAAAGTAAAAATCGCCGTAACTATCAAAGAGGTAACGTAATCAACTTCCTTGACGGTGATAGCCTTTCACAATCATCATATGGCTATGGCCTTACTACATTGGTGAGTGATAAATCAAGAGTATACAAAGGTGGTAGCTGGAATGACAGAGCTTACTGGCTCAGCCCAGGTGCACGCCGCTTCCTGGAAGAAGACCAGGCAATGAGCACACTTGGTTTCCGTTGCGCAATGGACCGTATGGGTAGCCCAGAAGGTAACAAACGCAAAACCGGACAGTATTACAAAACACGCAGACAAAAACGTTAATTCAATTAGCATAAACTTTATAAACCCCGTCAGCCGACGGGGTTTTTTTATAGTATAGATAGCAAGCTCATCTTCCATATTTTTGTAGCATGTCAATTGAATCATTATACTCCATCTATAAAGACTACCCTTCCGTTCAGACAGACACACGCAAACTGAAAGAAGGAGATATTTTCTTTGCATTGAAAGGCGACAACTTCAATGGTAATACGTTTGCAAAAAAAGCCCTGGATGCCGGTGCTGCTTATGCAGTCATTGATGAAAAGGAATATGCAGTAAAAAACAAAACGATCCTGGTAAGTGATGTATTGAAAACTCTTCAACAACTGGCAGGTTATCACCGGCAACAATTTACCATCCCATTTATTGCCATTACGGGGAGCAATGGCAAGACCACTACAAAGGAATTGGTGCATGCTGTACTATCCGGTAAATATAAAACCTGCACAACCCAGGGGAATCTCAATAACCATATTGGCATTCCACTCACGCTGCTACAGGTAAAAGCAGATGCACAAATGGCGGTGATTGAAATGGGAGCCAACCATCTTGGTGAAATTGCTTCTTACTGCGAATACACAAGACCTACACATGGATTGATTACTAATTGTGGTAAGGCCCACCTCGAAGGGTTTGGCGGTATTGAAGGTGTGCGTAAAGGAAAGGGTGAACTCTATGATTATTTACGTTCCGTTGCCGGCACGGCCTTCATCATGTGGGACTATGATTACCTGCGCGACATGAGTAAAGGTATCAGCGGTGCGATAAAATACGGTGAAAGTAATGCGCATGTAATGGGAAAGGTTATTACCAGCGAACCATTTTTGGAAATGCAAATCACGCAGGGATTGGATAATGGTCATTTAAAAACTAAATTGGTAGGCGCATATAACTTTCCGAATGTACTGGCTGCCGTAACAATCGGGAAATATTTTGAAGTACCCGAAGAAAAGATAAGAACGGCTATTGAAACATATCTTCCTTCCAATAGCCGCTCGCAACTGGTGGAAAAAGATAGCAACAAGATCATCCTCGATGCATACAATGCAAATCCAAGCAGTATGAAACTTGCTATTGAAAATTTTGCCAAGCTGGATGCAAAGGAAAAAGTATTGTTGCTGGGTGGCATGGCGGAACTGGGGGAAGAAAGTTTAGCGGAACATAAAGCCATTGTGCAACTGATCGATCAGTATGCGTGGAAAGATGTGGCGCTGGTAGGTGGCGACTTTTTAAATATCGACCACAAATACCATTCCTTTCAAACTGCGTTGAGTGCAAAAGCGTGGCTGGATGAAATGGGCTTTAAAAACTCGTATCTGCTGATTAAAGGAAGTAGAAGTATGCAGATGGAGAAGTTGTTGGAGGGGTAAAGAGGGATTATTAGAAGACACTGATGTTGGCTTTTTTTACCACATAGAATCATAGACACAAAGATCATCATAGTGTTTTAGGCAACCAGATTTATCTTTCATTAATACTAAAATTTATAGGCACAAAGAACTAAACTATGTTGATCTTTGTGCCTATGATTCTATGTGGTGAAAAAAGCGAATAAAGGCAATTCCCCTCCGACATCATTCTAACAAAAACTTAAAACATCTTCCCCATGATTGAATGGCTGAGCAAACCCTGGCCCTGGTATATCGCTGGCCCATTGATTGGGTTGATGGTACCTCTGTTATTATTCTTAGGTAATAGGAATTTTGGAATCTCTTCTAACCTGCGACACATATGTGCAGCCTGTTTTCCATCGCGCATTCCCTTTTTTCATTACGACTGGAAAAAAGAAAGCTGGAACCTCTTTTTTGCTGCAGGCATTTTTCTTGGTGGTTTGATTGTACTGTTATTCTTCCAGAATCCGGAACCACTGCAGGCGGATCCAAGGCTCGTTGCTGACCTGCAGCAATATGGAATCAATAATTATGATGGACTGGCACCACTTGACCTGTTCAACTGGTCGTCCGTATTAACTTTAAAAGGGGCAATCATAATAATTGGTGGTGGGTTTTTGATCGGCTTCGGCACCCGCTATGCGGGTGGATGTACATCCGGCCACTCGATCATGGGCCTCTCGAACCTGCAATGGCCATCGCTTGTAGCAACTATCTGTTTTATGGCGGGTGGATTTTTTATTGCCAATGTTGTTTTACCCTATATTTTAAAACTCTAAAAGTATGGAACCAGTAATCAGTGAAAAAAGACGCAGTGTAGTTTCAGCAATCGATGACACCGACTATGAAGTGTGCGAACTGGAATCGCAGCACAGGAGTGTTCATCTTTTGGTATACTTACTTGCTGGAATATTGTTTGGTATATTGCTGGTGAAATCTGAAGTGATATCCTGGTTTCGCATCCAGGAAATGTTTCGTTTGCAAAGCTTTCACATGTTTGGAGTTTTGGGTTCGGCGGTGGTAACTGGTGCGCTATCGGTGTGGGTGATCAAAAAATTCCGTCTCAAAACAATTATGGGAGAACCTATCACTATCGCTGATAAAAAATTTCATAAGGGTAATATATATGGTGGTCTGTTATTTGGCTTTGGTTGGGCGCTCACAGGCGCATGCCCCGGGCCACTTTTTGCCCAGGTTGGAAATGGAGCGACTGTATTTATAGTAACCATTTTTGCAGCGATTATAGGCACATGGCTTTACGGTCGCGTTCGTCATAAACTACCGCATTAATCTCCAAACCGTATTTAAGAATAACCGACCTTTGCGCTTAAATTACAAAAATGCCCGAAAAGATAGCGCATAGGAGTTACCTGGTATCTGCATTAGGCTGCCGTTGCCCGCGATGCCGCGAGGGCAAACTGTTTGAGCACCCCGTAAGCGTCAACCTGAAGAAGAACATGGTGATGAATAAGACCTGTCCCGTATGCGGTCAGCCCACGGAGATCGAAGTAGGCTTTTATTATGGTACCAGTTATGTGAGTTATGCATTCACAGTTGCACTAAGTGTTGCGAGCCTGGTAGCGTGGTGGCTGATAATCGGGCTGTCGACAGAAGACAATCGCTTTTTTTACTGGCTGGGCTTCAATGCCATCATGCTCATACTTTTACAACCCTGGATCATGCGGGTAAGTCGCAGTTTATGGATCTCCTGGTTTGTTAAATATGATCCCCAATGGAAGTATCATGCTCCGATTGATGTTTCTGAGAGAATGAATCCGGACCAGGCGAATAACTGGTAGGGAGAGCTGCGAGGTGCGAGCCTCGAGCTGCGAGCAGTTTCCTCTTTCACTATTTTCTCATTACTGCATAAATTTTGCTGGGTGAAGATGTTTCTCGCGGCGTACGCTACGAAATTCAGCGACGCGGCGATATATAAAAACGCCGCGGCGTTGCGTCGTTGCGTGAGACAATTCTGGAATTGAAACATTTACTACATCGTAGGAGATTTCTCTCGCGGCGTTGCGGCGTTGCGTGAAAAAAACCCTTGCGTCGTTGTATGCTTTGCGTGCGTTGCGTGAAACACTTCCGGAATTGTAACATCTACTACCTTGTAATTTAAATTGAAATGTATGGCAGTATACTACATCGGCTCCTACGACATTATTGATATGGAAGCCTTTTCAAAATACCCGCCCCGGGTATTGCAAATCATTCCAAGATATGGCGGTGAAGTACTTGCTTCCGATACAGAAGCGGTCACCGTGGAAGGCAATGCACGTACAATGAACGCCATTGTCAAATTTCCCTCCCTGCAGGACGCTTTGAATTGTTATAACGATGCCGAATACCAGAGAGAGGTAAAACAGATAAGACAAAATTCAACCAGGAATTGTACAATGGTGCTGGTGAAGCAGTTTGAAATGCCGTAACTCTCTTTTGCATAATCCATTTTAAAATTGAGAAAAATATTTGTGATCCTCTAGCGAATCGCAATGATTTTCCTATTATCGTTATCATGCCCAATATGATAAATAACAAAAAAGGAGCTGCCAGTTTCCAGGCAGCTCCTTTGGTTTTGCATAAGATCAGTCTTATTTCACATTTATCAATTTACCAGTAGTCTGCGTATTACCTACTCTCATCTTGTAGATCATATGCACACGCTGAGGACCTGGAACTGCAAAATCGACGTTCACTTTTTTTCCTGCCTCTATATGGCCCTGGTATACTGTCCTGAGTTTTGCACCAAGGATAGTATACACTTCCAATACACCCTGACCGGTAACATCAGATTCAATTGTAAACCGAATCTGATCACTGAAAGGATTAGGAAAGGCAGAAACTTCCACGTTGCCCACTCGCTCTACAGGAGAAATACCTGTTGGTACAATTCTTCCTCCGTCAGTAGTAGTGGAACAATCGCCATCCTTCGTACTGGCTGTAACGGAATAGTCTCCGGTAACATCATAGGTACCAAAGTTGATCGCACTACCGGTACCATTTACAGGCGAACCAACTCTTGAGCCATTGCGCATGAGCTGATAGATCACTCCTTTGGTAGATTTATCCATCCTTACTTCCATGATAGAACTGTTGGTGGATGACAACCTACCAGCGAGTCCGCCAAATACTCCTGCTGACAGTACTGTTATAGAACCTAAAGCAGTACCAGTACAACCATTGGCCTGTGTAACTGTATACGTAACCGGATAATTACCGGCAGGTATACCCGTGGAGTTAAAGGTCGAATTGGTGTTGTTCAAAGCCGCCTGAATTTGTGAATTCGTGCTTGCCCATACACCACCTGTAGGACTACCCACCAACGTTATAGTTGAATTTGGACATACTATAACATCAGGAGCGCTTACAGCCAACGGTGTTGAAGTTACGGTCAGTTCACATGTAGTTGGACAGTTGCCATACATTACTGTAACCCGGATAATAAATGTACCTGGCCCAATGGCTTTGATCGTTACTGTCGGAGTAGTGGCAGTACCAACAATAATGCAATTACCACCCTGTAAACTCCATTGTATGCTAGTAACACCAGGACCCGTTTGAACCGTGTATGTGTTCGTCGAACCCATACATACGCTTGTCGGTCCTGTGATTACACATGGTGTAACCACCGTTTGAGCAATCGTTACATTACCAAACACGGTTATGCAACCCGTACTTGTGTTGGTTGCTACAACCTGGTACGTACCGGCTGGAATATTTGTAAATAACAGGTTAGTACCGGCAGCACCGCTTTGTGCAGCACCGACAGTAGCACCTCCTACCAAGCGAACCTGGTAAGAAACACCAGCCTGAATGTTCTGAACTGTAATAGTACCAGTTCCTCCTGGGCAGAAATTAGTTCCTACTATATTTAATATTGCAGGAGCAGCAACTACTGTAATCGAAAGTGTACCGGTAACGGGGCAACCATTAACGGTAGCACTGAAGCTTATAGTGTAAGTGCCTGCGATTTCTGGCGCTGTGAATATATTACCACTCACACCTGTACCTGTCCAAACTATGCTGGCAACTGTTGTACCAGCAGGGAAAGTAGCGGTAAGTGTAGCAGTAGCACCAGGACACAATGAACCTATTGCACCAAATGTTGGAGCCGGCACACTCGCTACTGTAATTGTGCGTGTAGCGGTAACAGGACAACCATTTACAAGTGCGCTATAGGTGATTG
>CBFGYO010000041.1:0-28255 GCA_965652975.1 uncultured Chitinophagaceae bacterium
CACCATCAGCAGGATGGGAATCACGCTGGATGTGAAAAAACTGGATGGAAATGGTTTGGTCTGGTGTGACAGGGTAACCAGGATTTTTAGAAGTGGGGTTGAATACGATAATATCCTTTCTGTATATAAACTCGTTACCGTAGTTAGCAATCGCCGGTGTCGTTCCCTTCAGGTAATAAGTTCCCTGTGGTAATGAATCGGGCAGGTCGATATTACCACGTACCGTAGCGCCTAATACCGGGTAGATCTTATTGGTGACAATGCGGCCCTTATCGTCACTTAATTCCACATAGAAGCTCGAACTCATGCCACTCGGAAGGCCATCGCTGGAAAAATAAGCTTTGAACCAGATGGTTTCACCCGCTATGTACGCATCCTTATCATAATGTATATAAACTTTTTCAGCAGGATAATTAATTGCCAGTACATTCAAAACTGAATCAATTCGCTGACCGTTTACCAGCGTTGAGCATGCAAGGAAAACTGCCAGGCCAATGGATGGCTTCAATAGTCTCATGTGAATTCTTTTCATAAAAATAAAACTGCCGGAAATGTACTAAACTAAAATATTATAAGTGGCATTTCCGTAGTTCAAGACAGGAATATTGGCCGATTTGTTGCACCTGCCTGTGCTGGGCTAATCCCTAACTTTGTAGAATGTCATTTCAACTTCATAGTCCTTTCCCTCCCGCAGGCGATCAACCGGATGCAATCCGCCAGTTAACCGAAGGAATTTTGGATGGTGAGAAATACCAGACGCTTTTGGGTGTAACGGGCAGTGGAAAAACATTTACCATAGCCAATGTGATTCAAAATGTGCAGAAACCTACGCTGGTTTTGACACATAATAAAACCCTCGTGGCGCAGTTATATGGCGAGTTCAGGCATTTCTTCCCGGAGAATGCAGTAGAATACTTCGTTTCTTACTATGATTATTATCAACCTGAGGCGTACATGCCTGTAAGGGACGTATACATTGAAAAAGATCTTAGTATAAATGATGAACTGGATAAACTTCGCTTGCGTGCCACTTCCAGTCTTTTAAGTGGCCGAAGAGATATAATCGTTGTAGCATCCGTAAGCTGCATTTATGGTATGGGCAACCCCACGGATTATGAAAATGGCATCATTCGTATAAGTAAAGGTCAGCAGCTTTCCCGCCAGGGGTTTCTGCATTCGTTGGTCAACTCGCTATATAACAGGACCACCCTGGAATTTAATAGAGCAACGTTTCGGGTAAAAGGCGATACTGTAGATATAAACTTGCCCTATGTAGATTATGGATATCGTATTACTTTTTTTGGAGATGAAATTGAAGAAATAGATAGTATCGACGTGATTACGGGAAAACGAATTGCAGCCATGGAAAATGCAGCGATATTTCCTGCTAATTTATATGTAGCTCCAAAAGATATTCTCCAGCAGGTAATATATGAGATACAGGATGAAATGACAGCGCAGGTAGATTATTTCAAAGCTGGTGGTAAACTCATCGAAGCGCAGCGATTGAAAGAGCGTGTGGAGTTCGACCTTGAAATGATAAAGGAACTGGGATATTGCAACGGCATCGAAAACTATTCCCGGTTTTTTGATAGGCGTAGGCCTGGCACAAGACCATTCTGCTTACTGGATTATTTTCCAAAAGATTTTTTAATGGTAATAGATGAAAGTCACCAAACCATTCCGCAGGTAAGTGGTATGTATGGTGGTGACAGGAGCCGTAAACTTATACTCGTTGATTATGGTTTTCGCCTGCCTTCAGCACTGGACAACCGACCATTGAACTTTCATGAATTTGAATCATTGCTTAATCAAACAATATTTGTTTCTGCTACGCCTGATGATTTTGAGTTGGAAAAAACAGGTGGGGTGGTAGTTGAACAGGTGGTACGGCCTACTGGATTATTAGATCCGCCTATAGAAATACGTCCAAGTGTAAACCAGATTGACGATTTGCTGGATGAAATCGACAAACGCGTCACCAAGGGCGACCGGGTGCTGGTGACTACACTCACAAAACGGATGGCGGAGGAAATGGATAAATACCTGCATCGTATCAATATAAAATCAAAGTACATCCACAGCGAAGTAGATACGCTCGAAAGGGTGGAGATCTTACGTCAATTGAGATTAGGCGAAATAGATGTGCTGGTGGGAGTAAATCTCCTGCGTGAAGGGTTGGACCTGCCAGAAGTTTCATTGGTAGCAATCCTGGATGCAGATAAAGAAGGTTTTCTTCGGAATGAAAAATCGCTGACGCAAACAGCCGGCCGCGCAGCTCGTAATGTAGACGGGTTGGTAATATTCTATGCCGATAAAATGACGGAAAGCATGCAAAAAACAATTGATGAAACCGACCGTCGCCGTGAAAAACAAATTGCATATAATATTGAACACGGAATTACTCCTCGTACCGTAATAAAAAGCAAGGAGCAGGTTTTCGCTCAAACGTCTGTTTTGGATATAAAAGGCTACGACCCCAAAAACCCATACGCGCTCGCTCCGGGTGAGGATATGATTGCAGTGGCCGCGGAGGAACAGCCGGAATACAGCACCATTCCACAAATGGAAAAGGCGATTGGCCGCATCAAGAAAGAAATGGAAAAAGCCGCGCGCGACCTTGACTTTATGGAGGCTGCCCGCCTAAGAGACGAGATGTTTCTGCTTCAAAAGAAGCTTACGGAAATGAAGAAATAGCGACTCGTAGATTTACGAAAGCCTCCGGCGTAAAAGCGCCCGATTTTAATAAATACAATGCCCCAGGTTTGTTGGGCCTGTACCGCCTGTATATCTTAGATCTCAGAAAGACCAATATCCATTTAAAACTGATAAATCCAATATTATGAAAAGACGTGTCCGTAAAATCGCCAATTTCTTTGCGTTCAACTTATTGTTTTTCGCTCTTTACCTGAACTTTATTCATAAAGATAAAGTTGCAATCCCTACAGATACATCAGCAACGCAACAGAAAGCAGCAGCATTCAGTGGCACGGTACTGGTAGAAGATGCTACCGAGTACATGAATAAGTCAACGGATGCTTCAGCAACTAAAGTAAATGTGCCACAGGAAGTGAACAACAATGGCACTGCACTTAAACTTTCTATCAACTAGTCTTAAAGCAAAGCAGTCAGATTATAAAGGCCTTCCCCTATCCAGGGGGAGGTTTTCCTTTTTTCAGCCTCGAGCTTTGAGCCTCGAGCTGCGAGCCAAATAGTCTAGCTCGAGGCTCGAGGCTCGCAGCTCGCAGCTTCTTTCTTAACTTAGCATCATGGCTAAAAAAGTTTTTCTCCTGGATGCAATGGCACTTATTTTCCGGGCCTATTATGCGTTGATCCGCAGCCCGCGACTTACTTCCAAAGGCAAGAATACCAATGCACAATTCGGATTCACCAATGCCCTTGTCGACCTTATCAACAAGCAGAAACCCAGTCATATGGCTGTATGCTTTGATACACATGCTCCCACGGAACGTCATACCGATTTTGCAGATTATAAGGCCAACCGGCAGGAAGCTCCCGAAGATATCCTGGCTGCAGTACCCGACATTAAAAAATTAATTAAAGCCTTCAATATCCCATGCATGGAACTTGACGGCTACGAAGCGGATGATGTGATCGGAACCCTGAGCAAACAGGCCGAAAAAATGGGGTATGAAGTATATATGGTAACTCCCGATAAGGACTATGGACAGCTTGTTACAGAAAATATCAAGATATACAAACCTGGTTACCAGGGTGGCGATGTTGAAATAATGGGACCAGCAGAAGTATGCGCAAAATGGAACATCAAGGATGTAATGCAGGTAATCGACATTCTTGGTTTGATGGGAGATGCCGTCGACAATATCCCGGGCATCGCGGGTGTGGGTGAAAAAACTGCGGCAAAACTACTGGCGGAATATGGCACACTTGAAAATGCTATTGCCCATGCAGATTCAATAAAAGGTGCCCTGGGTGAAAAAATCAGGAAAGGCAAAGACGATGCGATCCTTTCCAAAAAACTTGCGACAATCATTACTAATGTACCTGTAGAATTTCATGAAGAAGATTTCAGGTTAAAGGAATGGGATAAACCTAAACTCCAGGAAGTATTCACTGAACTTGAATTTAAAACCATTGGCAAACGGATACTCGGTGAGGACTTTTCCGTTACTACACCTGTAAGAGGAGTAGTGGAAAAAGAAATACCGCAGGGAGTGCAAACCGATCTTTTTGGAAATATTATCGAAGCTCCTGCTCCTCCAGCAGCATCATCGTCGCTGGATGAAACACCTACCGAAGGTTTGGTAGCTGAAAAGAACATACACAATACGCCTCATCAATATGAAGTAGTGGAAGGAGATGCAGCGCTGAAAAAATTAGTGTCCACTTTAAAAAAACAAACAGAGATCAGTTTCGATACCGAAACCACGGGTATTGATGCTAACGATGCGGAACTGGTAGGTCTCAGTTTTTCGATACAACCTGGTTCAGGATATTATATTCCTGTGCCTCCTGATGCAAAAAAAGCTAAAGAAATTCTTGAGTATTTCATTCCCTTATTTTCCGATCCGAAAAAAACCTGGGTGGGTCAAAATATCAAGTATGATCTCCTGGTATTAAAGTGGTATGATGTTGAAATCCAGGGATCTCTTTTTGATACCATGCTTGCGCACTACGTGATCGAACCAGATGGCAAACGTAGCATGGACCTTCTGAGTGCAAAATTCCTGGGCTATGAACCAATTCCCATTGAAGACCTGATAGGGAAGAAAGGTAAAAGCCAGGGTAATATGCGTGACGTGGAACTGGAAAAAATAAAGGAATATGCAGTTGAAGATGCCGACATCACGTTGCAGTTGAAAAATGCATTTACTCCCCTTTTAAAAAGTAGGGAAGTGGAGCGCGTATTCAATGAAGTGGAAAATCCACTGGTAAAAGTGTTGATGAATATGGAGTTTGAAGGAATAAGAATTGATACTGATTTCCTTTCCGACTATTCGAAACAACTTGAAAGGGAAGCAAAAACAGCGGAAGAAAGTGTATACAAACAGGCGGGCGTACGATTCAACCTGGCATCTCCCAAACAGCTCGGTGAGGTATTGTTTGATAAGCTGAAGCTGGATCCCGCTGCGCGAAAAACGAAAACCGGTCAATACCAGACGGGTGAAGATGTATTATTGAAGCTCGCGGCAAAAGGCAATCCGATTGTTGACGATATTCTTGCGTTTAGAGAGCTTACAAAACTTAAATCGACATACGTAGATTCGCTCCCATTATTAATTAATCGTAAAACGGGAAGAGTGCATACCACCTATGGACAGGCCGTGGCAGTAACAGGAAGGCTTGCCAGCAACAATCCCAACCTGCAAAATATACCGGTACGTACGGATCGTGGAAAGGAAATCAGGAAAGCATTTATTCCTCGCGATAATAAGCACGTGTTGTTATCTGCCGACTATTCACAAATAGAACTTCGGATCGTTGCGGCAATCAGCAACGACGACAATATGTGCAAGGCTTTTAAAGGCGGTACCGACATTCATACAGCTACGGCTGCAAGGGTGTACAATGTTGACGAAAAGGATGTAACCAAGGAAATGCGGTACAAAGCAAAGAGTGTAAACTTCGGGATTATTTATGGGCAGGGGGCGTTTGGACTGGCTGATAACCTCGGCATATCCAGGACCGAAGCAAAGGAGATCATCGATAATTATAAAAAACAGTTTCCAGGTATTCAGAAATACATGGATGATACAATCAATTTCGCACGCGAGACAGGTTATGTACAAACACTAATGGGAAGAAAGAGATGGTTACGCGATATCAATTCAGCAAATTTCACAGTCCGGGGTTTTGCCGAACGCAACGCAATCAACTCACCTATACAGGGTACTGCCGCAGATATGATCAAGCTTGCCATGCAAAAGGTAGATGCGGCAATGAAAAAAGCGAAAATGCAGAGCCGAATGATACTGCAGGTACATGACGAACTGGTATTTGATGCATTAAAATCTGAAGTAAAGGAATTAAGGCCATTGATACTTGAAAATATGCAGTCAGCAATGCCGCTGCCCTGTGATGTGCCTGTTGTAGCCGAATGCGGTGAAGGAATAAATTGGCTGGAAGCCCATTGATTTTTCCAAAGTCATAAATTTTCGTCAGCACCTCACTGTAAGTTTGCAGGTGCAGCAGAATAACGTCATATATTACTGTTACGATGCCTATTGCGGATGGTGCTATGGCTTTAGCCCCGTGATTAAACGAATTGCCGAAGAATATAGTGACCGCTTTTTCTTCGAAGTATTATCTGGCGGTATGATTCCTCCTGAAAATCCGCGTCACATATCAGCGACTGCCACCTACATTGCACAAGCATATAAGAGAGTAGAAGAACTATCGGGTGTTAAATTTGGTAAAGATTACCTCTGGCACATCTTCAACCCGCAGGAAAGTGATTGGCACCCACATTCAGAAAAATCTGCTATTGCATTGTGCATTTTTAAAGAATTGTTTCCGGAAAAGCAGGTTGGCTTTGCAACAGACCTACAATATGCGCTACATTTTGAAGGCCGCGACCTTACTGACGATGAAGCTTATCGTCACCTGCTCGAAAAATACTCCCTGGATGAAAAAGATTTTTATACCAAACTACATAGTGATGCCTACCGTGAAAAGGCGCACTATGAATTTGCCATGTGCAGGCAACTGCAGGTTACCGGGTTTCCCGCATTATTACTCCAGGCAGCAGAGACAAAATTTTATCTATTAGCTCGCGGATACACTGCATACGACGACTTAAAAGCGCGTATTGAAAACATTGTGCAGGAATTGGGACAGTTGTGAAATATGGAACCCGATGGTAATCGGGCGTGGAAATGTGAAACTGGATCGGAACAAGTGATTCGTTTTCAAATTTTTATATTCTATTATTCCGCAAGGCTTCACCCTTCATCTATTTATTATTTTAGGTTACGGGGTCACTCGTTAGTTAAAAATTTTCCCGTGAGGCTAAGGGGAGAAAAAATAAAATAAAACCGTTCGGTCTATTATTTTTCCTACCTTAGTAGTGCAAATCCTGTTTAATGACAAAGGGTGAACGTACAAAGCAATTGATAATCGAGAAATCTGCACCACTGTTTAATAAAAACGGTTATGCCGGTACCAGCTTATCCGACATCATGAAAGCTACTGGGCTAGCAAAGGGTGGAGTATACGGTAATTTTAAAAATAAGGATGAGATCGCTGCGTTGACCTTTGAATATGCTTTCCAGAAGATAAAGTCGGCGCTAATAATGAAGTTGAGTACCTGCACTTCCAGTACCGAAAAATTGAATGGCATTTTGCATTTTTATCGCAATTACATTACCAATCCCCCTATAGAAGGTGGCTGCCCCCTGCTAAATACGAGCGTAGAAGCCGACGATTCTTTTCCCTTCCTAAAGACAAGAGCCAGGGCAGCACAAAATGAAATGCTCAACTCCCTCACACAACTATTCCAGGCAGGAAAAAAGAATGGCGAGTTCAGGGAGGATATGCAGGCCCAGCGTGAAGCAGAAATGATGTATGCACTTATTGAAGGCGGTATAGTAATGGCCAAGATAAATGACAACCCTACCATCCTGCACCGCATCCTCGACCGCATTAGTGAACACATAGAAAAGAACCTTGTAAAGTTGTAAATTTTTTTCTTTTAAAAAAGACCATATGGTCTTATTTGAACATAATTGGGGTAAAATCCCGAAGCTTATTTGACATTAAACCTATATAAAATGAAAAATTATTTGCAGTCAATGTACGTGGTGCGCTTTAGTGATTGTGATCCTTTCGGACACCTGAACAATGCACGCTATATCGATTATTTCCTCAATGCACGTGAAGATCATTTGCGAAACAATTACCAGATGAACCTATCTGACTTCTATAAAAATGGACAGGGCTGGGTTGTTTTGCAGCACGAGATAAGATACCTGCGACCAGCTTCATTCAACGATAAGGTGTGCATACGTTCCGGTTTGATAGGAGCCGGGCCTGACTTTTTGCAGGTGGAAATGATAATGCTCGACGAACACCAGCGACAATTGAAGGCAGTTATGCATACGAAATTTGTGTCCGTAAGTACGCGCACGGGTAAAAAACAACCGCATGATGAAGCCTTCATGAATTTTATTGCAGATAAATTGATACCCGGGATTTCAGATCCAGCACCCTCACTGCTGGAACGATCAAATTATTGGCAACAGGAATTACAGCTGGCAATTACTGCAAATCAATAAGCATATCATACTAAACCTGGCAGTTTTTGTTAAACAAACACTACTCCAAAATCAACAAGCATGAAAAAGATCTTAAACACAATCTTTATGAGCACACTGCTATCTGGTATTGTTTACGCACAACCAGCACCGGCAGCCAATCCTACTTCAGTACCTGAACAGAGAATTGTATTAACTAATAACGAGGTTGTGAGCGGGCCAATTACAGACAACATTAGGAAGAAAGGTGAAGTTGTGGTACAGGCCGGAGTAAAGAAAACAAAGTACAAGGCAGCAGATATCAGTCGAGTGGAACTGGGCGCTACCACCTATGTCAGCATTAACTATACTTTTTACGAAGTGCTATTTGCTGGTAAAAACATAACCTTGTTACGTAAAGCCAATCAACCTTCAACCGTGCAGTATAATGGCTCGGAAGCAATGGTGATATCCAGCGAAGGAAATATCGACGACCTTTTTATAAAGAAAACATCAGGGGCTTTACAATTGCTGACAGCGAAAAATATTTCAGAAATATTAGGACAAGCCTGTCCAGGTATAATAAATGCCGGCAATTTCAACATAGAAACCGTTAAAGCGACAATAGCAAATTGCGATAGCGTCAAATAAAATCAATCAACTTTATTGAGGCCTGGCAATTTTGAGTTACTTGTGTGTATAGCCTATTCGACGAAGAAGGTAAAAAAACAAACACACTACATTTATCTCAATTCTTCGAACATACCGGTTTGTTTATTTTTCCGGACATTGTCCCAGTTGAAATAACGCCCATTCATCGCAACATATACGCCTGGTGATAATGTTTGCGCAAATGCGAGTGCGCTGCCCAGGTTGAAGAGTCCGTCGCTACTACCAAATTTAATTGGGATCATTGCCCCGGTAAGAATGATGGTTTTATCTTTAATTTTTTCTGCCAGTACCCTGGCAGTATGCGCCATGGTATCTGTGCCATGTGTAATTACAATTTTATCTTCATCACATTGCAAACACTGGTAAGCGATCAGCTCACGGTCCTCATCCGTCATTTCAAGGCTATCTACCATCATCAATGTGCGAATCTGAACAGGTACCTTGCTTCGCCCCATCTCGAGCAGATCGTTCATATGAGTGTCGTTGAAATAAAGCTGCCCAGTAATCTCGTTGTATTCCTTATCAAAAGTGCCACCGGTAATAAAAATGCGGATGTCCATCATAATCGTAAAAAGTGAAGATAATAAATCGCAATGTGAGCGTATAATTATGCGGGTGAAGGAAATCCAACAGCTATTTGATATGGATGGATAAACTCAAAAAAAACGCAGATATGTTTTGTTAATTTCAGGAAACCCCTATTTTAGCAGGGCCTTTGAACAAAAAAAAGGTCCTTCCGTAGAAACGGACTGACCTCTAACGATTGCTTGCCATATGAAAATCTTTCGATTGCGAAGGATGAAGCTTACTTCCCTCCCTGGGAGGAATTTTCAGCTTTTTTGCAGACATTTGCCATTCTGATTTCGACCTCTAACGCTTTGCTCTCACACTAACGATTGCCTGCTGTATGTTGATCTGACACGAAAGTAGTGAGTATGGCAACGCCTTTCAAAACAAAATAAGAGGAATTTGCTTATGCCAAAGGGGAAGGCCACTCGCTGAAACCCTTGCTGGTGTGGTGTTTGAGGAAAAAATTGATATGATGCCCAACCGTTCTGCTGACATATTATCACAATTAATTCATACACTCGAAAAATCCGAAAAAAGGCATTTTAAGCTCTATATCCAGCGAAGCTCGGGGAAGCAGGATCTTAAAATCGTCAAGCTGTTTGATGTACTGGACAAGATGCCCGAGTATGATGAAAAAGTACTGCTGAAAAAAATGCCGGGTGTTACCAAGCCCCAGCTCGCTAATCTCAAGACTCACTTATACAAACAATTGTTAGCGGCACTTAGGTTACTTAAAACCACCGTAAGTATCGATTTGCAGCTTAGCGAACACCTGGACCATGCGCGTATATTATACCATAAAGGATTAAAGCACCAGGCGCTTAAATTATTAGAGAAAGCTAAGGAGCTCGCACGCTCTAATCATAAATTCAATTACCTGGCCCAGGTGATCTCGCTTGAAAAAAAGATCGAGACCCTACATATTACGCGAAGCACAACGTTGCGGACAGAAATGCTGGCAAATGAAGCAGCCGAGATTAGCGAGCATATTGATCGCGTTGTAAAATTGTCGAACCTCGCTTTGATGCTTTACAATTGGTATGTACGTAATGGTCACGCACGCAATAAGGAAGACGAAAAAGGTATTCGAGAGTACTTTAAAAAACATTTACCTCCAAACCCGGAAACGATTACAGATTTCTACGAATTGCTATACCTGTACCAGAGCTATTGCTGGTATGCATTTATCCGGCAGGACTTCCTGATGTACTACCGTTACAGCCGCAAATGGATTGACCTGTATGAGTTGGAGCCATTGATGGTAACAACAGAAACGGGACATTATATAAAAGGCATGCACAACCTGCTCAATGCGCATTTTGACCTTCGGAATTTTAGGGAATTTAAAGTTACACTGAAGCAGTTTGAACATTTTGGAAAAACCACTGCTTCGAAGCTGCACGATAATTTCCGCATTCATACTTCCATATATATCAATAGCGCAAAATTAAACTGGCACCTGATGCGTGGAAGTTTTGAGGAAGGATTGAAACTGGTGGGTGAAATCCAGGAAAAACTCGATGAGTATGCCCTGTATGTAGACAGGCATCGTATCCTTGTTTTTAACTACAAGATCGCGACACTATACTTCGGTGCGGGCCATTATGAAAAAACCATTGATTACCTGCAAAAGATTATCAATGGCCCGGCGGGTTTACGGATCGACCTGCAATCCTATTCAAGGCTCTTGCACCTGATGGCGCATTATGAACTCGGTAATGACAGCATCATTGAATCGCTGATAAAGTCCGTATACCGGTATATGGCTAAAATGAAGAACCTGACAGTAATCGAGGAAGAGATGTTTCGCTTTCTTAAAAACTCGTTCGGTATTTCACCACGCCTTATAAAACCAGAGTTGGAAAAATTCCTGTATAAGATCAAACACCTGGAGAAAGATCGTTTTCAAACACGCGCCTTTGCATATCTCGACGTTATTTCATGGCTGGAAGCTAAAGTGAATCAAAAATCCATGGCCGAGATTATTTACGCCAAGTACAAGCAAAGCAAAAGAAGGCTGCCTTCCAGCGCGCCTGTAAAAAAGCTAAATATTCCGGCTGGTAACCTGGATGCTTCAACAAAATAATTTATTTATTTTCTGCGCCTAACTGTATAAAAAAACAGTTTATAACCGCGTTGGTTAAAGCATTATCCGGCGCACAAACTGTAATTTCGCAAGAGAGCCGCCCGTTGATTGGGTGTTCTTTTTATATAAGTACTATGAGAGATTATTTAGCTGGATTGAATGGCCCGCAACGTGAAGCTGTGCTGCATACGGAAGGACCCCTGATGATCGTTGCTGGTGCCGGTAGTGGGAAAACAAAAGTGCTTACTACGCGAATTGCTCACCTGATGGCCAATGGCGTCGATGCCTTTCATATCCTTGCCCTTACGTTTACCAACAAGGCGGCAAAGGAAATGAAAGAAAGGATCGAACATATCCTTGGCAACAGCGAAGCCAGGAACCTTTACATAGGAACATTTCACAGTGTGTTTGCCCGCATACTTCGTAAAGAGGCTTACCGGCTTGGGTATCCCAACAGCTTCACCATTTATGATACAGATGATGCAAAAAGTGTTGTAAAAACAGTTATCAACGAGCTGAACCTTGATGATAAACATTATAAACCTAATATTGTATACAACAGGATTTCTTCCGCCAAGAATGCACTGGTAGGGCCTGACGAATACCGGAATGACTATCATATCCAACAGGAAGATATGCGCGCCAATAGGCCTGCCATTTCCCAGATATATGATGCCTACGCTAAACGCTGTTTTAAAAATGGCGCGATGGATTTTGATGATTTATTGTACCAGTTCTACCGCTTGTTGAAAGAACACCCGGAAGCGTTGGTAAGATACCAGACTAAATTCCGTTATATCCTTATCGACGAGTACCAGGATACCAACCCCGCCCAGTATGAAATCATTAAACTTCTCGCAGCTCAGCATGAAAATATTTGCGTGGTGGGCGACGATGCACAAAGCATCTATTCCTTTCGTGGTGCAACTATTGAGAATATCCTGCAATTCCAAAAAGATTACGACGACGTTACCATTATTAAGCTGGAACAAAACTACCGCAGCACGCAAAGCATATTGCGCATAGCTAATGACGTCATCAAAAATAATAAGGGCCAAATACCAAAAGCACTTTGGACGGAAAATGCAACAGGTGAAAAAATAAAATTGGTCCGTACGATGACGGATAATGAAGAAGGTAAATTCGTTGCTGATTCCATCCAGGAACAAAAACTTCGCAATCACTATTTAAATAAGGATTTCGCAATCCTCTACCGTACCAATGCACAGAGCCGGGCATTTGAAGAAAGCCTGCGACGCATGGGAATTGCCTATGTTATATATGGAGGTATAAGTTTTTACCAGCGAAAAGAAATCAAGGATTTTATTGCCTACCTGCGCCTGATCGTAAACCCAAAAGATGAAGAAGCGTTAAAACGCATCATCAATTTCCCTGCAAGAGGAATTGGAAAAACAACGGTAGACAAAGCAATTCTATATGCTAACGAGAACAATATTTCAATGTGGGAAGTATTGCTTCGCGCCAAGGAATTTGGATACAAAGCGGGAACACTTGAAAGCATAGAAAATTTTGTGTTGATGGTCCGCAGTTTTCAAAGCATGATGGCGAAGAATAATGCTTATGAACTGGCATTTCATGTAGGCAAACAAACTAATATCATCAAGGAACTCTTCAATGATAAATCCACCGAAGGTGTTGCACGATATGAGAATATCCAGGAATTGTTGAACTCCATTAAAGAATGGATCGAGACGCCGATGAATGAAGAAGATGGCGAAGTGGGAGACAAAAGCCTTTCGGCCTATCTGCAGGAAATTACCTTGCTAACTGATGCTGACCAAAAGGATCCAAACGCTGATGTGGTAAAGCTGATGACCGTGCATGCCGCCAAGGGCCTGGAGTTTCAATGCGTTTTTGTAGCCGGTCTCGAAGAAATGCTTTTCCCAAGCGGGCTCAGTGTCAATACCAGGGAGGAACTTGAAGAAGAACGCCGGCTTTTTTATGTTGCCATCACCCGGGCCAAGAACAGGCTCTGGCTCACTTATGCCAATACACGGTACCGCTTTGGCAACCTCGTGCAAAACGAGCCAAGCCGGTTCATCGAAGAATTGCCTGAAGAATTTCTCGACCGCAGCTTTGCTGGTGGTGGATCAAAAAATCAATCTGGTGCCGGTTGGAGCCGTGGATCAGCTTTTGAACGAATGAAAGGTGGGGGATGGAATACCGACTCAGGTACTGCCACCCGGCAATCCGGTACATATTTTAATGAAAGTGCAGGAACTAAAAAGGAAACGCCTGCCTACCTGGCACCAAAAACAACTTATCAAAAAGTAATTGAACATAAGCCCTCAGAAGATTTCATTGCAAGTGATACCTCGGGATTGCAAGCAGGTCAAAAAGTGGAGCACCAGAAATTTGGCTTTGGTGAAGTGATGAAAATGGAGGGTGCTGCTCATAACCCAATTGCTACAGTGAAATTTGAGCATAACGGTGAAAAGAAAATTATGCTGAATTACGCAAAACTGCGGATAATCGAATAAGATCAGGCAAGCATCTTTAATACTTCATTTCTGAATAGTTTACCGATAGGGATCTCCGTATCATTAATCTCGATTATTTCTGAAGTAAACGACCGGATATGCCTTGTTGCAACAATAAATGACCGATGGTTGCGTACAAATTCCTTTTCCGGCAACATGGCCTGCACAGAAGTAATGGATTGTTTGGTAATAATCGTACCGTTGCGAGTAATGATCTTTACATAATCTTTCATGCTCTCCACGTAAAGAATATCCTGCAAGGTTACTTTCACCATTTTACGATCTGCCCGGAAATAAACGAATGATTCATTCTTTTTATCTTCCCCCTGCGAAGATACTTCCGGTTTTTCTATTGCTCCCTGCGATGCTTTGTTTACCGCCTTCAAAAAGCGGTCGAAGGGAATCGGCTTTAGCAGGTAGTCGACTATATCGAGGTCATAACCCTCCAGCGCGTATTCCGAATAGGCAGTTGTAAAAATAATCTTGGGTGGATGCTTCAATGTTTTTAAAAAATCATTTCCATTCAATTGTGGCATCCTGATGTCAAGAAAAACCAGGTCGATCGCCTGTTGTTGCAAAAGTGTAAAAGCCTGAATGGCGTTGGCACATTCACCAACGAGCACGAGCGTAGGTACCTGCTCGATATATCTCCGGATGATCTCCCTTGCGGGGGGTTCATCGTCAACTATGAGGCATCGTATGGTGGCAGTGTCATACATTAATTGTCTGGCGGGTAGGCACCCTCCTGGGTACTGGTTCCCTTTTCTGTTCCAGTTCGATCTTTAAATTTACAATGAATACATCATCGTCGCTGGTAATAAAAAATTCGTGTCGGCCGGGATATAGCAATTCAAGTCGTTTTATAACATTCCTGATACCAATACCCGAAGTCGCTTCCTCCTTTTCCGTGGTCGCAATTTTCCCATTCATTAATTTCATATGCATTTCACGACCGTGGAAAGTAACCTGCAAACTGATCCAGGGATGATCAAGCACATTGCTGGTACCGTGTTTAAAACAATTTTCTACAA
The DNA here is from genome assembly GCA_965652975.1 of uncultured Chitinophagaceae bacterium. GTDB lineage: Bacteria > Bacteroidota > Bacteroidia > Chitinophagales > Chitinophagaceae > CADEDV01. The sequence goes on from CBFGYO010000041.1 coordinate 15,074, forward strand.
GGGGCAATAGCAATAATGGTGCAATATGAAGATCATAGGTTTTCTCGGGCAGGTCAAGGTGCAGGTCAAGAGTATTGCCATACCGGATCTTCTCCAGCTCTATATAGTCTCCAATCATTTTAAATTCCTTTGACAGTGGCACCAGTGGTTGATTACATTCATATAATATAAACCGAAGCATATCAGACAGTCCTGTTACCAGCCGTGAAGCCACAGGAGATGTGTTTTGTGTAAAAGAGTAAATATTATTAAGCGTATTGAACAAAAAGTGCGGATGCACCTGCGCTTTCAGCAACTGAAGTTGCGACGCCACATTCTCCTTTTCCAACTGCAGGTTGCGCTGCTCTTTCATATGCCAGTATTTCATCAGTTTAATAGCTGCCGCTATCCCGCCAATCGTTATCGCGCCTCGAAGTCCAGCCAGCAGGGCCAGGAAATTACTGATCGGGAATGTTCGTAGCGGTCCTACATAGCGATCGCCCTGGTAATAATCACGCAAAGGCTCAATTACATACAGGCCAAGAAGAGAAGATAAAACGGCAGTTAGAAAGAACAATAACAGCGTCCATCCCGCTGTGGCTGTATAACGCTGCCTGAGCAGGTATTTCGGAATTACAAAATACATTAATGAATACGACAGGAAGATATGCCCGATCATAAATATGGCCGATTCCAGCAACGACATCGGTAAGCGCACCAAATAAGCAGTGGCGCTATTAATGGCCACAAAGGAATACAGGAACCCCTGGAATATCCACCAGAAAGTCCAGAAAGCAAGGTGCCGCCGGATGCGATACTTTCTCTCATTGGAAAATATGAACGGGTATTGTTCCATGTGAACCGTAATAAAATTACGAAGCTCACGCTGTTCCCCCGGTTTCTCACTATATAAAATCGTCATACGGTCGATTTTGGGCGACGAAAGGTTTTGGGCTAAGAGGAAAGAAGTAAAAGAGGATATTTTCGTGGAGCACTTAATTGAATAATACTGTTAGAATAAATACGGTGCAGTAGTTATCTACGGTTAAAATCTCCTTTGCTCCTTAACTCTTCAAACTCTTAGCGCTTAAATACCGCAGCCACATAATTTTTATTCTCCTCCGCTACTTTGGCGAGCTGCCAGGTATCCATAGATGATTCAAGCACTTTTTTCAATTTCATTTTGGTTTTTCTTTTTGTCGGGTCCATGCGTACTCCGGTTACCGCTTCCTTATACATCAGCACATTATCGTTGTTGTAAAAGCGTATAATGTGATCGAGTGGGGAATTAATATTGCTTTCAACCACCCAATAGCCTTTTTCAGAATGCCATTTTGGTATTTCAGGCCTGGAATCCTGGGCTTGAATTGTTGTGGCCACTATCATAAATAAAAGTGCCACCAGTATTGTTTTACTCCTTTGTTTCATAAATAATAAAGTTTAATGGTTAATGATTCTGATCTGACTTAAAACTATGCATGTAAAACCGTTCAAATTTTGATACTAGCTGAACTTTTCAATCAGTTGGTCAGACACCGCATACTGGCTGATAAAGTTTTTTAGTCGTCGCAAGATTTCCTTTCGTCTGTTTGTCTATCATTTCACTCAATTCATACAGTCAATTTGATGAATGGCGCCAGTGTTAATACCGTTTAACAAGAAGATGTAACATCTTTGATACATACTTAAAAAAGACTTTTTATGAAAATTATTTACACAGCCATCCTGGCGTCAATTATGTGGGCCGGTTGCGCCCCCGGTAAAATGTCGGTTAGCGACGAACTGAAATCGGAAAATGATGAATATGCTGTAAAAGGCAGGAATGGTACACGCATTAAGCAAAAGATAAGTTTTGGTAATTATGCGAGTACCTCCATCAAGCGGTCATGGACAAAAGGAAATTCCATGCGTAGTGGTCTCGGATATTATGAAGGCCAAAGGCAGGAGTGGGTGAATATCATTTCTACAGAATACATTAATAAAAAACAAACCATTCGCTTCAATCTTACTGACGGTTCCAATCTTTCGGATGTTTATTGCGTATCGAGGTTTAATGCAAAAGATCTCGAGATCGGCAGGAATACCAATAGCATCCTCAATATAGGAATGGATATCCTGGGTATCGGTGGCAGATCATCCAGTACTTATTATGTACAGGTATTCGCTACGCCACAGGATGAACGCCCTTGGGAAATGGTGATCGATAATCAGCATTCGCAGGCAAAGCCAAAAGAATACGTAGGATATATAGCCAGGAGTGAAACAGAATATTATTCGATAGTTCCTGTAACCAGGATGGAGCAAAATGGCAAAACCGGCAATATACTGGCGGGTTCCATTGGTTTCGAATTCCGGGATCCTGCAGGGAAAGCTGTTGCCGCTGTGTCATTTCTAAATAACGGAGTGGTATTTCTTGGAAAAATAAGTGATGATAAAAGATTTTTATTAGCAAATGCATGCGCTGCACTGTTGCTGCAGGATGAAATTGAATAAGAGCAGGCACCGATCGGGTGCTTTTTAAATATCGAGAGATAGAGAGAAGTGAGATTTGTGGAGTTGTACGCCCACAGAGCTCACAGGGAAGACACAGATTACCGCGGAGAAACTCTGTGCTTCCCTGTGAGCTCTGTGGGCGTACTATCTCAACACTCCTCTCATCTCCCCACCTCAGCAATTGCATACAACCTGTTCTCACTTTTGACTAACAGACAAATGAATTATATAAATCTTACTAAAACAGTTAAATCATACTTCTCGCGCTAATTAAACCGTATTATTGTGATCAATATTTCATGAAAGCACGAACTAAGAAAAGAGTCCTCCGGTTTACCGTAGTGTCGACAATCCTGTTAATCCTGGCAATAGCCGGTTGGATGTTTTTTCAATGGCTTACTTATCGAAAAGCAAAGTTTACGCGCTACCCCGAATTTGGAATAGCAATCCCCGAAGCATACGAAATTCACGGTATTGATGTTTCCCGTTACCAGCAAACAATTGCATGGGAAGAGGTAAGAGCCATGCGTGTAAAGGATATCCAACTCGGATTCTGTTTTATCAAAGCCACAGAAGGTATTGGTAATACGGATCCTCAATTTCGGCGCAACTGGCGAAAGGCAAAAGAAAACGGAATCGTGCGTGGCGCCTATCATTTTTTTATTGGTTCGAAAGACGGCAAGATGCAGGCTGAAAATTTTATTGACCGCGTAGATCTTCAACCAGGCGATTTACCTCCTGTGCTTGATGTGGAGCAGCTAAATGGAGCAAATGCCGTTCAGTTAAAAAAAGAAGTGAAAGAATGGCTGGATGTAGTGGAAGCTTACTACAACGTAAAACCTATTCTTTACACCAATATCGATTTCTATAAACGAAACCTTGGAAGTGATTTTGACAACTACCCATTATGGGTGGCTCATTATTACGAACACAAACAACCCCGAATTCAACGGGGCTGGATATTCTGGCAGCACAACGACCAGGGTAATGTGAATGGAATTATTTCACGGGTTGATTTCAATGTATTTAGTGGCGATTCTCTTGAGTTCAGGAGCCTGCTGGTGAGATAGCGCATGCCACGGCTTCATGATTTGCTGTAACTTGTTTGTATAAAAAATGGAATATGGAGCGCGGCTGGGATCCTGATGTAAAGAAATATTTTGTCAAGATCCTGAATTCAATTTCAGTAGGGCTGATATGGATGATGACGATGGTTACGGCTGGCATTTATTTTCAATTGGCATATGCAGGTGATAAGCCGGTTATTTATACTATACTTTTTTATGTGGTGCTGGTGGTTTCGCTGCTACTGCTTCTCAGGTATTATTACAGGATGTGGCGGAAATAGATTGAAGTAACTAAGATTCGATCAAAAAATCTGGCAACAGATTTGCAAAAAGAATGGCAACCCGCATGTTGACGGAATAAAATCTGTATTTTAGAAATTCATTGCTATTGCATGTACCTAAAAAGGATTAGTCGCACATTCATAATTACCGGTGCCCTCATTATCTGGGCAATTAAATTTATAATAAGGCCCCTGCACCTGCTCCCTGATGCAGCTTTTTTCCTGGGAATAGCTCCTAACCTTCTTGGATCCTTCCTAATTCCTTTTGGAGCTTACTGGCTTTTTAGCGGACGTAATTATTATATCGCACGCTTTTTTCGTATTCAATCGCCCTATGATCTTCGCGTGGTTTGTATGATTGGATTTGGTATGCTGATTATAAATGAATACCTCCAACTGATACCACATTTTGGGAGAACCTTCGATTACAATGATATTGTTTTTTCATCCATAGGGCTTACCCTATCATACTTCAGTTTTTCAAGATTGCATCAACGCGTGTTGCAACGTGCGACTTAACTACTGTGATCTGAAACAATGAACCACTTGCCTTTTATTTTTCTCAACAACAATGTATAATGGCCGCCAACATCTCCTGCGGTTCTTTTTAAAAACCATTTACCTACCACCTGGAAATATTCGGGTGAAAGTCGTTTTACGGATAACAGATCGAAAAAAAGTTGTCCCATCCTTGCTTTATCGGGATAGTTCTTTTTGTAATTGTCAAGGGTCTTTTGCCAACCCCAGGTAATTCCACTTTGGCCGATAAACATCAGCGAATCATTTTCCCAATAACCTTTCATAAATCCTTCAATATTTCCCTGGTTCCACGCTGTCGTTTGCTCGCTCAATAATCGCCTTATTGCTTTCTCATCGGCGGACTGTGCCATGCAAATGCTTGCGCATAGCATGCTTAAAAGAAATAATCGCATTTTCATTGTCAGCTATTTTCAGGAAAATTAGTGAAAAGGATCAATGATCGCAGTCTTCGACATGCGCATGATTATGCACGCGGCAATAGCGGTAGTTGAGAATATGCGCAGTAATGATAAATACAACTGCCGGGATCAACAACCAGCTCTCGTATTCGATATAAAATTCCTTAACCACCAGGAACGTAAAGCCTGCTATCAGGAAAGTAAAGGGAAGCCAGCTATGATGATGTTTACGGTATCCGTGGTAAAGAGAATAACTGCCGATTGCAAAGGCAATCAAGATCATCCCCGCTTCGAAAGCTTCATTATCGATGATATTAATGCCAAACAAAGGCAGGCTGCTTAAGAATAAAGGCAGCAGGGCACAATGAATAGCGCAGGCCAATGAAGCCCCGATCCCTAATGCATCCCAATTTATTTTAAACCGCATGAAGGCAGCAAAAGTAGGAAAAAAGCAACATAGTTGCAAAACATATTTCACGCAAAGCACGCTAAGAGAATACCTTAAGCCTCAAATGCAACACCAGTTTGTTACTTATGTACTAATCTTAGCGATCTTTGCGTGAAACAACAGAAGAGTCCCAATCATGTCTAAAAGAACCTTTTATATTATTTTCTTCGTAGTGCTGGTATCCATATTTTACCTCGTGGTAAGGAAATGGATCAAGCCCAGCGACACCATTTCAGTAGTACAGCCCTTTGCATTTACCAACCAGGACGGTAAAACTATTTCTCAACGCGACGTTGCAGGTAAGGTATACCTCGTAGAATACTTTTTTACTACCTGCAAAGGCATCTGCCCGGTAATGAATACAAACATGCTAAAAGTATACGAGCGCTTTAAAGATGAGCCCGATTTCCTGATTCTTTCCCATACCAGCCAGCCTGAAGTGGATTCGGTTGCCCGACTAAAAGCCTATGCTGATTCGCTTGGTGTGAACACAGCCAAATGGATATTCCTTACGGGAAGAAAGGATAGCTTATACTACATGGCAAGGAATAGTTATACTATCGACGATCCTGTAAACAACCTGAAAAGCCTGGATGATGACTTTTTGCATACCCAATTTTGGGCTCTGGTAGACCGCGAGGGAAAGGTTAAAAAAGTATATGATGCGCTGGAAGATCGGGAGATAAGCGCCCTGATTAAACAAATAAGGCGTATGCTGCGTTAATTTTGTACTCCTATGTCGCCCGAGATAAAAGAAATATTGAAACGTAATAATTTAAGCGTCACCGGAAGCCGCGAAAAGATCCTAAGCCTGTTTTTTGACCAGGCTGGGGCGCTTGCACATGGCGATATTGAAAAAAAAGCCGGTGAAAAGTTCGACCGTGTCACGGTTTATCGCACACTACAAACTTTTGTAGAAAAAGGAATCATTCACACCATACCCACTAGCGACAACTCCATACGTTATGCATTGTGCAAGGATGATTGTGGAGAAGGTCATCATCATGATCACCATGTGCATTTTGTTTGCACGCAATGCCATACCACCTATTGCCTGGATGATGTGGTGACTCCGGAACTGAAACTTCCCAAAGGATATAATGCCGTACACATCGAAGTAGTAGCGCAGGGTATTTGTAAAAATTGTAAATAACGCTGTTGAATACACGATCTGCCAGTAACATTACTTGTTATTCTTACTAGAAAAAAATAAGCCCCGGTGTAGAAACATCGGGACTTAAGGTTAAGGCTCTGATTAGTAGCTATTTTAAATCTGCGCGTTGCAGAAGATTGTCGATTATTTTATCTTTTTTTTCTGAACCAAAAATAGGGTTAGGAAATGATATTCAGAAATTTAACCCCTACCACTTTTCGGGTATTTTTATCATGATTTTCCCAGGTCATTCAATTCCTGCCTTACAAATTTCATCAGCTCGCTGATATGCGCGGGAGAAAAATCAAATTGTAAGCCTGCTGCCTTAAAAAGTTCTGGCAAAGTAACGGTACCTCCAAGATCAAGGGCTGTTATATAATTATTAATCGCCGCTTCAGGGTCCTTTTTATACTGTTGCCAAAGGCCAATCGCACCCAGTTGTGCGATACCGTACTCGATATAGTAAAAAGGAACTTCGAACAAATGGAGCTGTCGCTGCCATGCGTACTGGCGAAATGCTTCCAAACCACTGAAATCTACCTCGGGTGACGAAAACTCGTCGAGGATCTCCACCCATCTCGATGCACGCTCTTTGGCCGTGTGGCCCGGATTCTCATATATCCAGTGTTGAAACTTGTCGATCGTTGCAATCCAGGGAAATATTGTAATTACCCGCTCCAGTTGCTGCTCTTTGGCGCGTGTAAGCTCCTCTTTGCCATTGAAAAATACCTGCCAGTGATCCATGCTGAAAAGCTCCATGGCCATGCTGGCCACTTCTGCTATTTCTGTAGGGTAATCCTTAAAGCCATTTAGTTCAAGGTCGTGCGAGAGAAAGGAATGCACTGCGTGCCCGCCTTCATGTACCATCGTGGTTACATCATCAAACTGGCCCGCTGCGTTCATGAAAATGAAAGGGGCACCACTCTCAGCCAGCGGACAATTGTAGCCGCCTGGTGCTTTTCCTTTCCTGCTTTCCAGGTCAAGATGGCCCATTGCCTTCATTTTGCGCAGGCAATCTCCAAAAAATGGACGGAGCTGGTTAAAGCATGCGATTGTTTTTTCTGTGAGTTCTTCGCCTGTTGAAAAAGGCCTTAGTGGTTGTATGCCTTCGGGCTCAGCTTCAATATCCCATGGCCGCAATGCATCCAAACCTAATTTTTTCCTTTTGATGGAATATATCTGGTCAACCAGGGGCATTACATGTAGCTTAACTGCTTCATGAAATTGGAAACAGTCTTCTTTGCTGTAATCAAAACGTCCGAGTTCCACAAAACGGAAATCGCGGAAATTCTCGAAGCCAGCATTGCGTGCTACCTGGTTTCTTTTTTCCAGCAAAGTGGAGAAAAGATTATCCAGCTCATTTTTATCCTGTAAGCGTCGCTCATTTATCTTCCTGTACACCTCTTCGCGCAACCTGCGGTCGGGATCTTCTAAAAATTTAGCTGCCTGTTGCAATGTATACTCCTGGTCGTTGACAGTAACAGTCATTTTGCCGGCGATAACGCCAAACTGCTGTTGCATTACGTTTAATTCGGCCTGTATGGGGATATTGGCTTCGCGAAACAGATCGATATTCTTACGCACATTGCGCAGGTAAGTAAAATATTTTTTCGGATCAAGCTCTTTGGTAAATGGCGATTCAATCAGTTTCCTGTTGAGCTTGTCTGAATACGGCTGGATGCGTGGCTGAATCTCCATCATAAAAAAATTGAAAGCCTGCTCCAGTTCCTTGCTTTCCGTATCACACGTCATTCTTATCTGTCTCCAGCATGCATCTTCGCTTATTACCGCTTCCAGTTCGCTTGCATCTTTCAACCATTGTTCAAGATCCTGGGTTGATTCAATAGCTCTTTCATCCAGCATCTTGAAATATGGTTCAAGTGTTTCCCAGTTTTTGATCGCAAAATCAGGTGGTAAAAAATGACGGGGAAGTTTTTTAATCTCTGCTGTGTGATGCATTCCAGTAATTTTTAAAAATTAAAAAGCTACAATCTCTGTTGGGAGAGGCTTGTAGCTTATAGCATTAGCCAGTATTAATTATTTCTTTTTTGGCGCCGCTTTCTTCTTTGGTTTTTCTTCCTTCTCAGCTTTTGCTTTGGGAGCAGCCGCTTTCTTTTTGGCAGGTTTTTCTTTTACTGCCTTTTCTTCTACAGGTTCAGCCGGTTCATCTTTCGGCGCCTTTGCTTTTTTAGCGGGCTTCTTCTCTTCTTTTTCTTTTGGCGCTTCAACAACTTCATCCTCGGCTTCCTCTTCTTCAGGAATCTCGGTAAGTTTTATTTCAATGTCGTTCTTTTTTAAAATTGCAAACCACTTTACCATTTTCTTCATATCACTGTTGTAAACCCTTTCAAAGTCCATATCAGGATACACTTTTTCGAAATACTTTTTTACTGCCGATGCATCTTTCTCGTCGGGCAGTTTGCCTCCACTGCTATCCATGGCCGTGAATATATCTACAAGGTTTACATTGTCGCGAACAGTATACACTTCGATACTTTCCAATTGCGAAAATTGGTGAATACGGCTGGAAACAAAACGTGTGCTCTTATCATCCAGTGAGCGCACAATGGCGCCGTCGGTCTTACTATTGATCAGTTCAAACAATCCGGGCAACCCGGTAACTGCAACAAGTTTACTGTACTCCATAAATTAAAAATAGTTATTAAGGGAATGCAAGATAATGCCATTTCCTCAAACTGGCCGCAGCCCTGCAATAGAATACTTCTCCAGGCATTTTTTTATGGCATGGTATTTTCAACTTATAATGCAGTTCTCTAAGTAAGTGTAGTTCGAAGGGAAGCCGGAGAGTATACTTGTTTCCTGTTTTGCAGGAAGCACATAGAGAATAAAAGGGTTTTGACACACGTCAAAACCCTTTGTTTTTAAAAGTATGAAGTAACAATTCTTTTTGCTGGGAAAATTGATACCCAGCTTGTATTTGCAACTGTGTATTTTATTCCATTTCGTTGCCGAAACCGGCACAAATTCTTTACAGGCTATTTAATAAAACTCCACATCCACTATATTTTTTGCCATTGTATTTCAATACAACTTTATACTCATACAGGTTGTCGCTCATTCCATCGCTGCAAAACTGGGGAAACAGGGTAATTTCCATCTTGGTGCCTGCTGTTTCAATTCGGTATGAGCTAATGCCGTTCGTAACCACAGGATCGGCATAAGGCAACATCAACGGTTGTTTCATATTCGGCGTATTAAAGCTCACAGATTTACCCTCGTCTATTTCGATGCTCCAAAACGGTTCATTGCCTACGCCGAGAAAGTCGATTCCGGCATTCTTCTTTGTTGTCCACGCTGCATTCTCTGGTTTCTGCATCCCTGATTTCGACAACATATACTTATCTCCGAGGTTGCCCGTGATCCGGTTGCCTTCTATATCCAGTTGAATTAGTCTGTCTCCTTCGGGTAAATAACTTGCTCTTACGGACCCTTTATTATCCAGCACAATTTTTTTATTATCGCGTAGCCAGGTGCCGTTATATCTTAAAGCAGTGTCGCTTTTACCTGCATAGGTCTCTTCCATCCTGTACGTCATGTCGGGGCTCAACACCAGGTACGTAACAATGCCATCGCAATCGGCACAAGGCACATAGCCACTATAGGTTCCAGCATACTGCTGGGCTACCGAATCTACAGGTTTGGCGGTGGTAACTGTTGTATCTTTTTTCGTTGTTTCTTTATCCGTCGAATTATTGCAGGCAATTGCGAGACAACATAGCAGGAAATAAAAACAAAAAAGTTTGAGGGATTTCATATAGCTCGTTTTAAAATTGACAGTTGGTTTCAGGTAAAAAAGGTAATAAAATTTACTGGTTCACTACGCATTCCGCTTCGGGAACCGGCATTTAATAGGGTTAATACCACGAAGGTTTGGCATTATTTTATCGTCCAATAGGCAGAATTAATGATGATATAATGAAAATCAGGGTTTTACTTTTGGCTTTACTATTGACAGGCGTTGCTCGCAGTCAAACGATAACTGGAAAATTGCTGGACCTCGTAGACAACAAACCGCTGGCAGGCGCTACACTGGAATTGCGTTCCGTAAAGGATTCTACTAGCCGCTTTGGCGCTGTTTCGGATAGTTCGGGTCAGTTCCGATTCTCCAACCTGCCGCTCGACTCATTTTCTTTCCAGATGAGCTTTATCGGGTATGAAAACTATAAACAGTTTATCGCGCTCACCGATTCTATACCCAACGTGGCACTGGGTACACTCTTTATACCCAAATCGACCAAAGAACTCAGTGGAGTAACCGTAACGGCGCGAACACCGCCTGCCCAACAAAAAGGTGATACTACACAATACAATGCAAGCCAGTTCAAGGTCAATCCCGACGCAACTGTCGAGGACCTTGTTAAAAAAATGCCCGGAATTACAGTCGATAAAGATGGTACAGTTACCGCACAGGGCGAGCAGGTTAGAAAAGTAACGATCGATGGTCGTGATTTTTTTGGTGACGATGCTTCCGCTGCGCTGCGCAACCTTCCATCTGAAGTAGTGGATAAGATACAGGTATTCGACCGGCTTAGCGATCAGGCTCAATTTACCGGTGTGGATGACGGCAACTCACAGCGCGCAATAAATATCGTTACCAAGTCCGGAATCAAAAACGGCCAGTTTGGACGGATCTATGCCGGCGTTGGTACCGATAGCAGGTATACTGCAGGAGGGAATGTTTCATTTTTCAAAGACAACCGCCGGATTTCATTGGTAGGAAATTTAAATAATATCAACCAGCAAAACTTTGCTTCACAGGATCTATTAGGAGTTACGAGTAGTGGCAACAATCGTGGAGGTGGAGGAAATTTCGGTGGTGGTGGCAACCGTGGCGGTGGTGGTGGTAATCCACGCGGTGGTGGTGGCGGAGGAAATTTTGGCGGTGGCAACGAAAATTTTTCCGTTGGTCAGCAAAATGGGATAAGTGAAACAAATGCTTTCGGTCTCAACTATACGGACAAATGGGGTAAGAAAATGGATGTGCAGGGCAGTTACTTTTTCAATAACAGCAACAATAGCAATGAGCGGTTGCTTAAATCACAAACTACTTTTTCTGACAGAACTCAATACACTACGCAATTGAGCAATTCGGAAAGTGATAATTATAACCATCGGGTGAACCTACGTCTTGAATACAAGATTGATTCGAGCAACACGCTTATCATAAGTCCGAGCCTCAATTTCCAGAATAACCGATCAGTAACAAGCGCTATCTCGCAAACACTTAATAATACAGATACTGCAAATATTTCTGCGAACAATACTAATTCTGATCGAGAAGGATATAATCTTCGTAACAATATTCTTTACCGTCATGCTTTTGCAAAGAGAGGTAGATCTATCTCCATCAATCTTTCTACCGCTTTGAATAAAAATGATGGTGAGTCTTACATCTTTTCGAAATACCGCTTTTTTGACGCGATGGGCGTAGGAACAGATTCGCTCCAGGACCAGTATACCCTGAACCCGACAAACGGGTATTCGCTCTCCTCAAATATTAATTATACTGAACCTATCGGCAAGCGAAGCCAGTTGCAGTTTAACTACTCCCCATCCTATACAAAGAATAAAGCCGATCAGCAAACATTCAACTTTGATGCTGTAGGTTCCAAATACTCGATACTCGACACCGCGCTTTCCAATAAATTTGACAATACCACTACCACGCACAACGGAGGTATCACTTACCGCTTCAATCCAAACCGCGACGATCAGTTATCAATCGGTTTGAATGTGCAGCACTCTACACTGGAGAGCGAAAGGACATTTCCTACTGCAACGCAGGTAGATCAAACTTTCACGAATTTGCTTCCTAACCTGCAATGGCGCAAGAAAATATCGGCACGTAGTAATATGCGATTGTTTTACCGCGCCAATACCAATTTTCCAAGTGTTACGCAGTTGCAGGATGTTGTGAATATCAGTAACCCGTTGCGTACAACCAGCGGCAATCCTGATCTTAAGCAATCATACACTCATTTCGTGTCGGGCCGTTATACATTTACGAATACACAGAAAGGCCAAAGCTTTTTTGCCAACGTATTTCTCCAGCTTACGCAGGACTATATTTCCAATGCCACATTTAGTCCAAGAGAAGATACTGTGATACAGCACGGGCTTATTGTAAAAGCAAATACCCAATTTATCAAACCGGTAAACCTGGATGGTTATAAGAGTCTCCGAACATTTTTTGTTTACAGCATGCCCGTGAAATTCATTAAATCGAATATTAACCTGAATACGGGTATGAGCTATTCGAGGCTGCCGGGTCTTGCTAATAATGTGATGACAATAACGAATAACTATGTTTATAATGGTGGTGTGGTAATAGCCAGCAATGTGAGCGAGTACGTCGATTTCAATATATCTTATAACGTGAACCTGAATAATGCTAAAAGTTCCGTCCAGGATGAAGTGAGCCGTTTTACCAACCAGGCGGCTGGTTTGCAACTCAACCTCCTTACCAAAACGGGATGGTTTGTACAAAACGATATTAGTCACCAGCGTTATACTGGTGATGGTATTAATCAGAATTATACTTTGTGGAATGCTGCGATTGGTAAAAAATTCCTGAAGAACCGTGTAGGGGAATTAAAGATTTCAGTGTTTGACCTACTAAAACAAAACCAGAGTATTTATCGTACTGTTTCCGAAAACTATATCGAGGATTCTCAAAGCAAGGTATTGCAACAGTACTTTATGCTCACCTTTACCTATAGCTTGAAAAACTTTGGAAAACCTGCCGCAAGACCTGCGAATAATAACCAGGAAAGAAGAGCCGAACGCTTTTGATAGTCCGGCA
>CBFGYO010000042.1:0-27970 GCA_965652975.1 uncultured Chitinophagaceae bacterium
AACATATCGACGATATCAAAGCGGATTTTGAACAGGCATTCGCGAAAGTATTTTCAAAAGAATTGGTTGGATAATGCAGTCAGTTTTTAACTATACAACTTCATTCAAATTAGAGTCAGGTGTAACCCTTCCGGGTTATCACCTGGCTTATACAACTCACGGGAAGCTCAACGCAACAAAGGATAATGTAGTCTGGATTTTTCATGCATTAACGGCGAATAGCAATCCACTGGAATGGTGGCCCGGGCTGGTAGGTGAAGGCAAGTACTTTGATCCGGCAAAATACTTTATCATCTGTGTAAACAAACCCGGCAGCCCATACGGAAGTATTTCTCCACTTTCCACCAAACCTGGAAGCGACAAACCTTATTATAACGAGTTCCCCGTGTTTACCATCAATGACATGGTAAGAACATACCAACACCTGAAAGATCACTTAGGTATCAGGAGGGTCCTCGTGGGCCTTGGTGGCAGTACAGGAGGTATGCAATTACTGGAATGGGCCATTGAGGAACCTGAACTTTTCCAGCATATTGTTCCCATTGCAACGAATGCAGCATTATCACCCTGGGGTATTGCTTTTAATGCATCGCAGCGCATGGCTATCGAGGCAGATAATACCTGGCTCGAACCACGGCACGATGCCGGGCAAAAAGGTTTGGCAGCGGCACGTTCAATCGCGCTGTTATCCTATCGCCATTATAATGGTTATGAAATAACGCAACCCCGCGACAAATCATTTGTAGAGTTAACGGGCAACGTAGTGTATGCTGCGGACAACTACCAGCGCTACCAGGGTCTTAAGCTGGTAAACCGTTTTAATGCGCTATGCTATTACAGGCTTACGCAGGCTATGGATAGTCATGATGTAGGTCGTAACCGCGGTGGTGTGGAAAAAGCTTTGCATAAAGTAACCGCACGAACGCTGGTAATAGGAATTAAATCTGATGTTCTATATCCAATCGGGGAACAGGAGTATCTGCAACAAACAATTCCTGGCGCCCAGTTGTTGAGCATTGCTAGTGACTTTGGTCATGATGGCTTTTTGCTTGAATATGAAAAAATAGAAGCAGCGCTTAAGCAATTTATCGACGAAAGATCATCACATCATTTAAAAATAGTCAATACCGGCTGATAGTAATAGCCATGAAGGACAAAAACCATACTGAATGGACACACATAAACAATTAACGATCGGATTATTCGGATTTGGCGTTGTAGGCGAAGGACTTTATCGCGTGTTGCAACAAACACCATCATTGAAAGCAAGTATCAAAAAAGTTTGTATTCGCAATCCATTAAAAAAACGTAATGCACCAGATTCGTTATTTACCACCAATAAAGATGAGCTGCTCAACGATCCGGATATCAATGTGATCGTGGAAGTGATAGATGATGCCGATGCGGCGTTTGACATTGTAACAAGAGCGCTCCAAAATGGCAAAGAAGTAGTGAGCGCGAGTAAGAAAATGCTGGCAGAACACCTGCCTGCCCTACTCGAAATTCAAAAGCAAACTGAACAATCACTCTTATACGAAGCTTCGGCCTGTGCCTCCATACCGGTTATACGCAACCTGGAAGAATATTACGACAACGACCTGCTGCATTCCATCAGGGCGATCGTAAATGGATCGACCAACTTCATTCTTACAAAAATGTTTGAAGAAGGTCTCGATTTCCGCGAAGCACTGTTACTGGCACAGCAACTTGGTTTTGCAGAAAGCAATCCGTCGCTCGATGTAGAGGGTTACGATGCCGTAAATAAATGGACACTTTTACTGGCACATGCTTATGGCATTGTACGCCACCCGGACTCAATATTATTTAATGGCATACAGAATATCCAGGCCGGCGATGCTTATGTAGCAAAGGCAAAAAATCAACAGATCAAACTAGTTGCTCAGGCAAAAAAATTGCAGGATGGTCGTGTTGCCGCATTTGTACTTCCTCAATTTGTGAAGCATGATGAACACCTCGCATTTGTGAAAAACGAATACAATGGTGTGGTGATCGAAAGCGGGTTTGCTGATAAACAATTTTTTTATGGTAAGGGTGCTGGCAGCTTTCCCACAGCATCTGCAGTGCTGAGCGATATCGCTGCACTACGTTACCATTACCGCTATGAGTATAAAAAACTTTATCACCATACACCTCACGACCTGAGCGAAGATGTTTATCTCCGTGTGTATGTTAGTTTCGACGACCTGGCACTCGTGCCCCGCGAAAGGTTTGAATGGATTGAAGAATGGCACGCCCAGGAAGAAAGGAAATACCTGGTAGGTGTAATTGCCTTTGGCGAATTGAAAAATAACAATTGGTGGCGCGAAAATAATACATCCCTCATACTTACACCCGACCCCGTAATCGAAGACATTGAGATCCGTAAGTTGAAGAAAAGAAGTCTTGCGCTGGCGGGAATCATTTAATTGAGATAAAAGATAATAGATAAAAGATAAAAGTTTCTCAAGGCGCTGTTTCTTCGGACATTAGGTATTTACTTAGTTCGATGAAATTGCAGCCTTAGAAACTTTTATCTTTTATCTATTATCTTTTATCTGTTATATATTTGTATATGCGCGAGCTATCAATTGTCATCACAGTCATGAACGAAGAGGAAAACATCAAGCCTCTCCTCGAGACTGTAAAAAATTCCCTTGCAGGTATTGATTATGAAGTGATACTTGTTGATGACGGATCCACGGATAAAACCAAGCAGCAGATACTTGAACATTCTGACGACAGAACGGTACTTGTTGAACTCCGAAAAAACTATGGACAGAGTACTGCGATGACGGCTGGAATTGATTATTCACGTGGAAAATACGTTGCCCTACTCGATGGCGATCTTCAAAACGACCCCTCCGATATTCCCGCGATGCTTGAATTATTAAAGCGGGAAGATTGGGATGTGGTAGCCGGTAACCGTAAAAACAGGAAAGATGGTTTCATCCTCCGAAAAATACCCAGCCGCATAGCCAACGCCCTCATTCGGCGCATGACGGGTGTTTACATTAAAGATTACGGGTGTACGCTAAAAGTATTCAAACGCGAAATAGCCGAAGAACTGGGCCTGTATGGCGAACTGCACCGGTTTATCCCCGTACTTGCTAAACTACAGGGTGCAAAAATCACGCAGGTAGATGTAAAGCACCATGCCCGCATACATGGTAAGAGCAAGTATGGGATCAATCGCACATTTAAAGTAATGAGCGACCTGGTGCTGATGGTATTTATGCGTAAATACATGCAAAAACCGATGCACCTTTTCGGAACTATCGGTTTCATCAGCTTTGGCATAGGATTGCTGATCAACCTCTATCTCCTGGTCCTGAAACTCATGGGACATGATATCTGGGGCAAACCCCTCCTCATCCTCGGGCTTATCTTTTTATTGGGCGGCATTCAATTCATCACCATCGGTATTATTGCCGACATCAATGTGCGCACCTATTTTGAATCGCAAAACAAGAAAACCTATAATGTAAGAAAGGTGTATCATGCGAAGAGGGAGGTATCGCATGCGGGAGATGTTCTACTTTAAGATAAAAGTTAAAAACTAAAAGATAAAAGTTTTTGGGTTACCATTACGTGTAAACTCGAACGATTAACAACTAACGTTGTAGAATAACTTTTTATCTTTTATCTTTTAGTTTTTATCTCAGCGAATTACCGTATTAAAATATCTTCATTAATTCTAAACCAGTCATAAAACTTAAGAAGGCCGACCTTCAATTTCGTTTGCGGATCATAACCCAACAAACTTTTCGCTTTTGAAATATCGGCAAATGTTTTTGGCACATCTCCCGGCTGTTCAGGCAGCCGTTCAATGATTGCTTTTTTCCCTACTACTTCTTCGATTGCCGACACGAGGTCTTTTAAGGAGATCGTGTAGTTGTTCCCCAGGTTGAATATGTCGAAAGGTGCCTTATTATAATTCATGGCACCACGGATACCCTGTACAGTATCATCTACGTAAGTATAATCGCGACTGGTAGTGCCATCACCATATAATGTGATAGGTTTTTCCTGGAGAATGAACTTGGTGAACTTGTGTATTGCCAGGTCGGGTCGTTGAGCGGGGCCATACACAGTAAAAAAACGAAGCGCGATAAAACGGATACCAAATAATTTACTATATACGTGACCCAGCATTTCACCCGACAACTTGGTACTGGCATAAGGGCTAATGGGCAGCAACCGTTCATCTTCCTTCCAGGGAAAATGATCATTTACTCCATATACGCTGCTACTGGATGCGAAGATGAACTGTTCAATTTGTTTTTCTCTTGCAAAATCCAGCATGTTTTGCAACCCAATTACATTAGCCTGCTGGTAAGCCAGCGGATTGAGAATGCTAGGTCGCACACCGGCCTTTGCAGCAAGATGAATAATGGCATCCACCTTTCCACTTACGAGATCGGCAAGCTCCTTTCCGCTGGTCTTCGACAGGTCGTTACTGATGAGTCTAAAACCGGGATGGTGCCTGAACTCCCTGATATTTAAATTCTTGATGTCTGCGGCGTAGAATGGATCAAAGTCATCGATACAGGTAATCATGGTGCCGGGGTCGGCTTGCACCAGGTTCCTGATTAGGTTACTGCCAATAAAGCCGGCACCGCCGGTTACAACGTAATGCTTCATGCTCAAAAACGCCACAAGATATTGATAATAGCCGGCAAAATACCTTTCAAGCTATGTGTACTTTAGCTTAGAGAGAGACACTCAAAAAGGAGATAAAAGATAAAAACTAAAAGATAAAAGTATTTTAGGCAGGAGTTCCCGACCTTTTCCCACTTTTATCTTTTAGTTTTTATCTTTTATCTTTTAAATAGCAGCAACCCCCACGCTCAAAAATCCGTTGATACTCTGCAATATGCCGCGAAAACTTTTCAGGGATATTTCCGCCAGTACGATCCAGGTTATTATCAGCCAACTGCTGGGGCTGGTATTATTTCTCCTTACATCGCGCTGGTTGGGAAAAGAACTGTTTGGCGAGCTCAACTGGTCGCTGGCCATAGCTACACTTTGTGTGTCGGTGGCCACGATGGGCATGGAGTTGATCGTAATGCGCCGCATAGCCCGTGGCGACGACATCCGCACTATTACCGGCATCTATACCTGGCACCTGATATTTTCTGGTGGGTCGATCCTTTTATTGCTGGTACTTGCAGCCTTGATCGCTCCCCAGACCTTCTCTGTACATTTTCTGTTTCCCGCCATCCTGGCCAGCCAGTTGATATCACTTTTTACTTCGCCTTTTAAACAAATTACTAATGGCATTCGCGCCTTTGACCATCTCGCCCTGCTATCCGTGATCTCAAATGCCGTAAAAGTGTCACTGCTTATAATTGCTCAGGCTCTCGATATGTTGTCGGCAACGGCAATAGCGTGGATCTATATCATAGCCGCAATAGTGGAAACAATCACCGGCCTCTACCTCGTAACCCGGCGGATGGGCCTGAGACTCTTTCCCCTGCATACCAATCCCGAAGCATACTTTTCGCTTGTCCGCGAGTCGTTGCCGCAATTCGGTGTTACTTTCTTCAATATTATACTCGCGCGCTTCGACTGGATATTGCTCGGAATATTTACCACCACGGTAATTACTGCCGAATACAGCTTCGCTTACCGCGTGTTTGAACTGTCTCGTATTCCGCTATTGATCCTATCGCCAGTATTGATGCCTGTGTTTATCGCCATCTTTAGAAATGATGCAGTACTAAGTGCCCGGCAACATTTGAAACTCGATCTTCTTTTTAGGATCGAAATGGCCGTAAGCGTACTGTTGCCCATCCTGCTTATCAGTTGCTGGACTCCGTTGATGGAATCATTGACACTTCACAAATATGGAGGTGTGAATGAACAAATATTTATTGTACTCAGTTGTTGCATTCCATTGCAGTTTGCAACTGACTATTACTGGAACCTGTGCTTCGCACAAAATCAGATGAAACTTACCTTCCTGGTGGCAATTGGTTCCGGCTTACTAAATATTTCACTCAACGTGTTGCTGATTCCCATATATGCTGGCACAGGTGCCGCCATTGCATATCTCAGCAGCTTTGTTGCACAGCTCATGCTTTTTTACTTGAATACACGTGAACACCAGGTAAAGCCAAACCTGCAGCTACTTTTCAAAACATTCCTGTGTGCAGCAGCAGCTTTACTGTTGTCACGACAGCTTGTGCATGACCCCGTGGTGTCCGTTACAGTCGCACTCCTCCTCTACTTTACTTTCTCGATAATTACTGGTCTTGTAGTTCTAAAAAAAATAAAACCAGCCATCAGGTTTTTCCTGATACGATAAGCAATGAAAAACCTTGAAAATTATATAACGGTCGTGATAAAAACCTTTAATAGGAAAAGGTCCCTTATTAAATTGCTTCATTCGCTGGAAAAACTCTCCTGCAAACTCGACATCCTCATCGCTGATGATAGCCAGTATCCTTACAAACGAGATATACTACAAAAATTCAAAACGCTCTCATTGCGATATTTCACATTACCATACGACGCCGGCCTGGCGGCTGGAAGAAATGCTTTGCTTCAACATGTAAATACTCCTTACTTTCTTTTATGTGATGATGACTTTTATCTCGATCGAACAATCGATTTTGAAGAAGTATTAAATGCAATGAAGGAGCATAATCTGGATATTGCCGGTGGTGCTTTCCGAAACTACATTATGGTCAACAGCTTTCGCAACCTCTGTCGCATACTCCTTACTCCCAGACTTGCATGGAGGATGGTAACTGCTACACCCCTAATGTCGAGATATACCGGCAATTTTATCGTTGAAAATGATAGTTGCACCCTCCTTATCAGCAATCGCCGACCCGGAGAAAAAATATTCACATGCGACCTGGTGAATAATTTCTTTATTGCCAAAACCCAAAGTGTAAAGGATATGGGTGCCTGGGATAACAGCTTCAAACTGGGTGAGCACGAAGATTTCTTCTTCAGGGCAAAGCAAAAAGGATTGAAAATAGCTTTTGTAGAAGGGTTTACAACACGTCACTACCCCCAGCTACATAGCTCATATCGTGTGTTCCGTGAACGTGCCACCTTGTTAAAACATGCATTTGTAAAAAAATCTGGGTTCTCCAATTATAGAGAAATAGATATTGATAGCGGCAAAATTCTGTTTTCATACAAGCACGGGCAATGATAACGAACAGCAAAATCGGTAAATACGTTAGTTACCGCGAGCGTATAATGCAATATGTTCGCGGCATAGACTGGTCATTATTCCTGTTCCTGGTATTGGTGCTCAATGTAAAGTTGATCGTAAAAGCAATTGCAATACTTTTTTTTACGTTCATCAACCGGAAACATGTGTTTGAAAAACGTACCTGGACACAACGATTTTTATGGTTCTATGCAAGCATGATCGCGCTTGCAGTCGTAAACCTGCTAATCTTTATCCCACACACAACAATTAATTATTTTTTCGTTGTACTAACTGGAGTGGGAAGCTGGGGCCTTTGCCTTTTAACTGCATTGCTTCTCATTATGTTTGTTAAGAATGTGCCTTCGGGTCGGCTACACGCTACTGTTCGTACATTCTTTTTAACCAATGCGATATGGTCAGTCGTTCAACTCGTGCTGATAGTTATAGAAACAGGGCACATTAACCCCTATACCTACCAGGGCTTACAACAAAAATATTTTATAAATACGGGCGACTTCATCACCGGCCTCAGCTTCGACACATCTACCACCAACGCACTTATTAATGCATTTGCAATTATTTATTTCCTATTGAGAAACCAGGCGGCGGCAGTGATATTGTGCATGACGGCATTACTACTTACGGTGAGCAATTTTACCAATATCGTTCTCACGATCGCATTTTTATATCTTCTCCTGTTTTATAGTTCGCGCATTCAGAAAAGTATAATGATTGTATGCATTTTTATGTTCGTGATCTTCCTGGCAAAGATTTCCCCGCAAAATAACCTGTACCTGCAGGATACTTATGAGCGCATCAGCGGCAAAAAAAATAAAATGTATCCTGTAACAAAGGATGTAGTGCCTTTGAAAAATCGCCCGGACAACATTTTAACCGTAGATGAACGAAAACAAAAAATTGCACTATTGTACCTGGATAGCATGGCGTTGGTAGCAACGCAACGTACCGAGCGTGATATTGTTTTTGCAGCTAAACCTGGCTTGCCACGCGAGGATATCCATAGCAAGCCTTATCAACGTTTAAAAGACAGCACGCCTGTTCAAAAAATGTTGATTTCCTTTGCATTTAAGCAAAAAGCCACTATAGATACTAGCCTGTCGCACACCAAATCGCGCAGGATACCTGGAAAAATTATTGCTTTTCGGCAAACCCTTCATTTTTTTTCGGAGCATCCGCAATACCTGGCTTCAGGCACAGGTACGGGCAATTTTTCTTCCAAACTCGCTTTTCGAGCTACCGGACTACAGATAGCGGGAGGATATCCTCAACGTTTTACTTACATCAATGAATGCTTTTTGGACAACCACCTTGCTCTTTATCTCGATTATTTCAGCAAGGATGCCGAGCTGCATTCACTAACCAATAGTCCCGATTCGGTGTACGACCAATTGCTCTCCGAATATGGCCTTCTGGGTTTGCTGGCATTCATCGTTTTCTATGCGGGGTATTTTTTGAAGCAGCGGAATGCATTTCCATTTCTGATCATAACTGGCGTAGCGTTTTTCATGGGATACTGGTTCGAACAGCTTTCGATAGTGATCATTTTTGAATTATTAATGTTGATGAATAAAAAAGATACAACAGGCACACCAACACTATGGGCACAAAAAAAATAACTGTATTGATGCCTGCCTATAATGCGGCGCCCTTTATCGCGGAGGCGATAAGTTCTGTGCTATCACAGTCGTCCGATGACTATGAATTGCTGATCGTTGACGACGGGTCTACCGATGATACGGTAAAGATTGTGAGGTCGTTCTCAAACCCGTCACTACGATTGATCAGGCTTAATCACCAGGGAATTGCGAATGCATTGAATACCGGCCTGCAACATGCCTTGGGCGAATATATTGCCCGCTTTGATGCCGATGATATCTGTGAGCCTGGTCGATTAACTGCACAGTCAAAATTTCTCGATGCCCACCCCGCTTACATTGTGTGCGGAGGCAATGCAGAATATATTGACGTCAATGGGGAACATCTTTTTGATTTTCAATGCAGGGCATACGAGCATGAAGACATCATCCGGCTATTGAACCATCATTGTCCTTTTATTCATTCTTCAGTAATGTATAGGAAGGCTGTTGTACTCCAGGCAGGGGGCTACCCGGTAGATGCCCACAATTTTGAAGATCATCTTTTATGGGCGCAACTGGCCGGTAAAGGAAAATATTTCAATTTAAATGAGAAGTTGATAAAAGTTCGTTTCAATCCCTCGTCTGCTACAATCGATGAAAAATGGCGGGGCGATCGCTTTCGTCATTTAAAAAACAGGATCATTCGCAAAGCGAAAATTACCACAGAAGAAGGAAAAGAGCTTGAAACAATAATAAGGGAACAGGATCTAAAACAAATAAAAGAGGGCGCCTATTATGCTTTGTGTGGTAAAAAATTACTGGTAAATAATCATCGACCTGCCAGGGCAAGGCAGCATCTGTCGAAAGCCATACGCATACAACCACAACGTCTCGATAATTATGCCCTATATGCACTTAGCTACCTGCCAGCTTCGATGATAAACTGGTTACACAAAAAACTATCCTATCAAACTACAACACTATGAAAGTAGCTTTAGTAACCAGGTCGACGTTATTCAGTGCCCGCGGCGGCGATACCATACAGGTAGAGGCTACCACTCGTCAACTTCAAGAGCTCGGTATAGACGCCAGCATCGTTTTGACGAATGAGTTAAAAGATACCGGCCAATATGATCTCCTTCATTTTTTCAATATCACCCGGCCCGCAGATATACTTTCACATACCCTAAGAAGCAAAACACCTTACGTTGTAACACCAATCTGGATTGATTACGCAGAGTATGACAGGTATTACCGGGGTGGCCTTCCCGGCAGGCTTTTCAAACAACTACAGCCAGGCCAGATAGAATATTTTAAGGCGATAGCAAGATGGATAAAGGGAAATGATAAAAACCCCGGATCTGCATACCTGAAAATGGGTCACAGAAAAAGTATTCAAATCATACTCGAACGGGCATCGGCCCTGCTTGTAAATTCGACGGAAGAATATGACGTTATATGGCAACACTATTCCACACTTCCACCCTGCTGCGTGGTTACTTCGGGAATTGATAACAACGTTTTCAAACCTGTGCCTGCATCTCTGAAAAATAAACGACTTGTGATATGTGCCGCGCGGATAGAGGGTATAAAAAACCAATTACAATTAATAAGAGCGCTAAATAATACAGATTACGAGGTATTATTAATTGGTGACCCTGCACCCAACCAGCGCGATTATTACCATAAGTGCAGACGGGCGGCTGCTACAAACATTCAGTTTATACCGCAGGTATCGCAATCCCAACTATTGGACTATTACGAGCAGGCGGTAGTACATGTGCTGCCAAGCTGGTATGAGTCGTGCGGTCTTGCTTCGCTCGAAGCTGCCGCTATGGGTTGCCAGGTAGTGGCCACCCGCAAAGGATTTGCTGCTTCCTTCCTGGGTGACGATGCTTTTTATTGCGAACCTTCCTCTGCTTACTCTATTCGACATGCGGTTGAACGTGCCGTAGCAGCAGAACCACCATTACGCTTGCAGCAAAGAATCCTCGAAAATAATACCTGGCAAAATGCTGCCCGGCAAACATCCATAGCTTACCAAAAAATAATCGCAGACCAATGCAATTGAAAATAGCGATAATGGGTACAAGAGGGATTCCCAACCGGTATGGTGGATACGAACAGGCAGCATCGTTGCTGGCGCCGGGATTGGTAGAGCGGGGACATTGCGTAACAGTTTATAATTCTCATAATCATCCATACACAGGGCAAAATTGGAATGGAGTGGAAATTGTTCATTGCTACGATCCCGAAAAAAAAATCGGAACCGCCGGCCAGTTTATTTACGACCTTAATTGCATCAGGCATGCACGAAAAAGAAATTATGATGTAATACTGGCCCTCGGCTACACCAGTAGCTCGATTTGGGGCTGGCTCTACCCTCGCAACACCTGCATTATCTCCAACATGGATGGCTTGGAATGGAAGAGAACCAAGTACAATTTTGTTGTAAGAAAATTTATTCGTTACGCGGAAAAACTGGCAATACGATTCAGTAATCACTACATAGCAGACTCACCGGTAATCAAAGATTATCTCTTTGAAAAATATGGAATAACCGCTGAGTATATACCATATGGTGCCCGCCTCAATTCTATACATGATAAAAACTGCCTGCTGGAGTACGGACTATATCCGCAATCCTACTACCTTGTAATAGCCCGAATGGAACCAGAAAATAATATTGAAATGATTCTCGATGGCTATTGCAAGTCAGCTTCCGACTATCCCTTCGTGGTGGCGGGCAATACAGCCAATGATTATGGAAAAAAAATGCTGAAAAAATACCGAAATAAAAAAGCGATACGCTTTATTGGCGGATGCTACGACCAGGCAATGCTAGAGAACCTGCGACATTATTGCAATTTTTATTTTCACGGTCATAGCGTAGGTGGTACCAACCCCTCACTGCTGGAAGCCATGGCCAGCGCGTGTCCTATTGTTGCTCATGGCAACTCTTTCAACAGGGCCGTTACCAACGAGGATGCTCTTTATTTTTCCACTGCTGCGGATGTAGCTCTTCATATTAACAATAACCGGGCAGATCAAGCAATGATTACGGCAAATCTCAAAAAAGTAAAAGAGAAATATAACTGGCCCTCCATTATAGAACAATACGACTCATTCATACAGCAATGCAGTTTTAAAAAAATATTACATCCGGAAAATGCGACTATGCAACTGACGGAATGAACTTGATTAGATCAAGATATAAACAATTGACAAACACGATCAGCAAAGGCGATAAATGAAAAGATTGTTTACCATACGGGGCACACTGGAAGAAAGGGTCACCTACTTTCATTTGCTCGCCTTCCTTGTAAGCCTGCCTTTCGACCGGTTTTATAGCCAGTTGATCCTGGTAAGTTTGCTTCTGCACACGATCTTTCATACCAATGTACAGGGATTGAAAAGGTTACCCAGGCTGCAAAATGTAATTCTTTCATCCGTTATCCTGCTCAATATTATTAGCCTGCTATACTCACCGGATAAAGGTCAGGGTTATAAAGATATCCAGCGGCAACTCGCCATCCTCCTCTTCCCAATTCTTTTTTCATTGAGCAATTTCCCCTTTGCTTTACACCGGAAAAAGCTGCTTTTAGGCTTTGCCTTAGCCTGCACGATGGTAATCGCTTACCTGTATATCGATGCTGTAAGGGTCATAAATTTCAACAACCTGCCGCCTCGCGCCCTGCTGTCAGTGCTATTTATTAATCACAACTTCTCTTCACCGATTGGTATACATGCAACTTACCTCTCATTGGGCGTTGCTTTATCTATTGTAATATTTACCATCAACTTTTTAGAGGGTGGCAATCGAAGAAGTCGCTTTTTATATGCTTCCGCTATCATTTTACTTTCAGCAGGGCTAGTACAACTGGCCTCACGGTCGGTAATGATCGCACTTGGAATCGCCGCTCTATTGCTACCATTCTTTATCAATGATAAAAAGCGAAGACTACAATTTGTACTGGCCGCATTACTCTTCGCTGTTGTGGCCGTAACAGGAATTGTTAGCGTGGATTCGTTTCGAAAGCGATATGTAGTAGAATTGAAGGACGATCTCACGCAGTCGCGTCTAAACAGCGAACTGCTCGAGCCGCGAATAACCCGTTGGAATATTGCCTGGAAACTGATTGAAAAAAGAACTATTGCAGGTTATGGAAGCGGCACGGAAAAAAAATTACTGAAAGATGAATACTTCCGGAAAAAGCTATACATCTCTTACCTCAGGGAGTTGAACGCACATAACCAGTATCTCAGTATTTGGCTTAAAACGGGTGTTATCGGGCTTTTAATATTCCTGTTTACCTTACTTTACGGATTTCAAAAAGCCATACGCAACCGTGACAGCCTGTTTTTTTTCTTTATGCTGCTTATTAGTATAGTCGCTTTTTCAGAAAACCTGCTGGATGTGAATAAGGGAATATTCTTTTACGCCTTTTTCTTCACCTTTTTTATGGTCACTAGCAAACCAAAGGGGGAATTAGCACGATTAGAGCAGCAGAATGAAACCTGACATGCGTCCACTTTCAGTTGTAATTATCACGTTTAATGAAGAGGCCAGTATTGGTCGATGCATCGACTCGGTAAAGGCGGTAGCAGATGAAATAATCGTGCTCGACTCCTACTCCACCGATCGTACAGCTATCATTGCGCGCGAACTGGGTGCTACCGTTTATTATGAAAAATTCAGGGGTTATATCGGTCAAAAGAATTATGCAATGCAATTGGCCACTCATAATTACATTCTAAGCCTTGATGCAGATGAAGCGCTTGATGAAAAACTTATTGCCTCCATCCTGGAAGCAAAAAAAACATTTTCGCACAGGGCATACAGGGTAAATCGCTGCACTAATTATTGCGGACGTTTCATCAGGCGCGGACTGTGGTATCCCGATCAAAAAATAAGATTGTTCGACCGGCGTATTGCACAATGGGGTGGCCTGAATCCGCATGACAAAATTCAGCTCCAGGCAGGTTTCGCCATTCACCCTCTTGAAGGCGACATACTACATTACTCTTTTAATATTCCCGAAGACCTGGTGTGGCAGAATAACAGGCTGAGCTCAATTGCCGCAGCGGCACGTTACGCACAGGGCCACCGGAGCTCATGGTTCAAAATGCTCATCAGGCCCGCTTGGGCATTCTTCAATGGCTATTTTTTGCGACTCGGATTTCTTGACGGATTTGATGGCTTTGTAATCGCCATCAACACCTCGCACCAGGTGTTTCTGAAATACAGTAAGCTGTACCGACTGCAAAACAAACGCAACAACTATTCACCGGCAACAACACAGCTCATAAGCAATGACATAAAAACCGCTGCCAGCCAGGTATAGCAAAAAATGGAATTAGTCGTTAAATTTAAATACGCTAGTGAGTTGTACGAATCCATCTCTTCAAAAACACCATGCTGATTGAAAAAAATCCTTCATCATACCTGGTCTTTACTGACTCCATCAGAACGCCGCCATTACAGCAGGTTAATTGTGATGGATATACTTATCAGTATTGTCGACATCATTTCCCTTGCCATGCTACTATGGATCATCCAGTTTTACCTGCAACCTGGAAAAAACAACCTGGATTTTTTACCCTTTGCCGCCGAAAGAGGTAGCACCTGGTTCATTGCCATGTTTTTTATTTTATTCAGCACAAAAAATGCCGCAGGTTTCCTGGTTGCTAAAGCGCATTTCAAATTTATCAGCAAGGTAGCCCTCCGTATTTCCCGGAATAACCTGGTCAGTTACCAGGAAGGAAGTTATACCGACTTTGTGCAAACCGATTCATCCGTGCACACCCGAAAAATAAGTTATCAGCCATTTGAATTTTGCCAGTATATCCTTACCGGAGTGCAACAGCTAACCACACAGGTTTGTCTCATCAGCATTACGATAATTGCGATCCTGCTTTTCAACGCACAATTATTTCTGATACTGCTCGCGATACTACTACCTCCGGTAGTGCTGGTATTTTATTTAATTAAGAAAAGGCTGGACAAGAGCCGGAAAATTATCCAGGCCAGTAATGAACGGTCCTTCCAATACCTTTTTGATGTGCTCAAAGGATTCGTAGAAAGTAATATTTATAATCGCAACGAATTTTTCCGTGAACGGTTTATGAAGGCCCGCCAAAAGTTCAGTAATGCGTTGTTCGATTCATTTGCTATTCAACATATGCCGGCCCGCATCATTGAAATTTTTGCCATCCTGGGGCTGTTTATCCTGATCGCGGTGGCCAGTTGGTCGGGAGCCAATGACGCTGGATCGTTACTGACTATCGGTGCATTCATGGCTGCTGCTTATAAGATCATTCCCGGCATTGTGAAGATCATTAATGTATCAGGTCAAATGCGTTCATATGCCTTCGCGCTTGTAGATATCGCGCCCGTAAATAAAGAAAAAAAACAGGAGCCAAACCATTCTGCTAATTCCTTAACATCGGTGGAATTGAAAAAAGTAAATTTCGCTTACAATGGCAAACCGGTGTTGAATAATATTTCACTTAAGCTTAATAGTGGTGATTTTGCCGGTATTACCGGCGATTCTGGCAAAGGGAAAACAACCTTATTGAATATTATGCTTGGCTTTTTGCATCCACAGATAGGTGAAATGTTTATCAACGGGCAACCTGCAGCCAACGGAACTATCCGCACATGGTGGCCTTCAATTGCCTATACCCGGCAACAGGGATTCCTGATACACGACAACCTGCTGCGGAATATTACACTTGAAGAAACAAACATTGATCAGGATCGCCTGCAAATGGCACTCGACATTTCGGGCCTTGATACATTGGTGAATCAATCGCCTGAGGGTCTTGATAAAATGATTATGGAAAACGGAAAGAATATTAGCGGAGGACAGCAGCAGCGCATCGCCATAGCGCGGGCAATTTATAAAAATGCCGACCTCCTTCTCCTGGATGAACCTTTTAATGAACTCGATGAAAATTCTGAAAATAAAATACTTCAGCATTTAAAGACGTTAACCAGCCAGGGAAAAATGGTTGTGCTGGTAACGCATAATAAAGAAGCGCTCCGCTGTTGCACTAAAATTGTTTCCCTGGATGAATCAAACTAGCAATCATCTCGTAATTCTTACGCCCGGATTCCCGGTTGACGAGCATGACAGTACCTGCCTTCCAATGCAGCAACAACTTGTGCGCCACCTGCAACAGACAAATTCTTTACTCCATATCAGGGTGTTAAGCCTTCAATACCCCTATTTCAAAAAAACATATCATTGGCATGGCATACCAGTTACAAGTTTTGACGGACGAAATAAAGGAGGGGTTCATCGATTGCTCTTACGGCAGCAAGTAAAAAACAAATTAAAAGAAATACATTCCCGTCACCGAATAGATGCCTTGCTGAGTTTCTGGTATGGAGAATGTGCCTGGGTAGCTGATCGATTTGCACAAAAGCATGGCTCGAGACATGTGTGCTGGATACTGGGTCAGGATGCAAAAAAGGATAACAATTATCCGGGTCGTCTGCATCTAAAAGCATCTTCACTTGCAGCACTTTCTGATTTTATACAGGATGAATTTGAAAAAAATCACCAGGTGAAACCGGCGAATGTTATTGCACCCGGAGTGGAATTAATGCCGCCGGATAATGACAATGTTTTGCCAGGCATTGATTTGCTTGCAACAGGTTCGCTCATTCCACTTAAGCAATTTAATATTTTCATCGAAGTAGTGCTTGCATTAAAAAATGAAAATCCCTCGCTCCGTGCCGTTCTTATTGGTGACGGGCCAGAAAAAGCCCGGCTACGGCAATTGATACAGGAACATGGCTTGCAGGAAACAGTAACACTTACAGGAGAACTTACACATGCGGATGTATTAAAACATATGCAACGTACGAAGATATTCATTCACCCTTCGGCGTATGAGGGATTCGGTGTGGTTTGCCTGGAAGCCCTGGCTGCGGGCTGCCAGGTGGTAAGTTTTGTAAAACCAATGCGGAAATCAATTCAACAATGGTCAATCGTACGTGATAAAAAGGAAATGATTCAAAAAACATTCGAATTACTAAATGCTGCAAATAAAAGACAGCCTGTTGTTTACTCAAAGATCGGGGATACTGCTGAGTCATTTCGTAAACTCTTAGGAATTTGAATTCTGAATGAATCTTAATTACCGTTTCGGGGATTTTTGCGTGGAGAGGTTTAGGAGTTAGTACGGCCACAGAGGGCCACAGGGTAGCGCAGAGTTGCACGGAGAATACTTAGTGAACATTCTCTCTCGTCGTATACACCAAAGGTGGCAAAAGTTAGTGGATCACTACGAACACAAAGGATTCACGACGAACACAACGAAAAATTTTATCTCTGTGAAACTCTGCGCTACCCTGTGGCCCTCTGTGGCCGTACTATCTCCAACCTTCTCCCCACCTCACACCCTATCGTACCAGTGATTTTACCAGCTTCCTTAATGGTATTAAACTAACAGGCCTGTTAAGCCAGGCTTTAAAATAATTAACCGTCGCTTTGTGTTTTTTTTTCTTAACAACACATTTCTCCCCATAATTCAAATACAGCTTGAATAAAATGCTACGCTGCACCTTTGCAGGCAGCGCGCCATTCTTCGCATATTCATTTACCAGGCCAATGTATTCTGTGTACCCAAGTTCCCAATTGTCATTAGTAGTGTTTCCGCCATGCAAACGGCGGTACAGCAATGGTTCATACAGAATAATCCCTTTGTAGTTTTCTGCGAGCTTCAACATGAACGCAATGTCGGAAAACAACCTTTCTTCATTGAATTTTCCAATTACAGGCAAACAATGGCGGCGAAATACCAGGCTCGGCATTAATGCCGCTATCTCCGATTGGAAAAATGGTAATAGCAGCTCACCATATCGTTCACCTTCCCGCGTTTTATAATAATAATCGACAGGTTCCGAAAGATTCCTAAAACTATAGCCCCCAGTCAGGCAAAATCCAGCTTCAGGATACTTATTGAATGCATCTACCTGTTTTGATAATTTATCCGGCGCCCACAAATCATCCGAGTCCATAAACGCAATAAGGTCACCTTTGGCTTTGTAAAGACCCAGATTCTTCAACTTGCCAAGCACTGCAACACGAGCGGCTTTATAAAAATGTATACGTGTGTCTGCGACAGCATCAATCAACTCCGCCGTATCGTCGTCCGAGCCGTCGTCGATGATGTGCAGTTCCCATTCCGTATAAGTTTGTTGCCTGATGCTTTCAATAGTTTCCATTATGACTTTTCCCCTGTTGTACGTGGGCATGATAATGGATATGAGTGGTATCGACCTGCTATTGAACATATTTATTTCCTGGTTGCTGGTGGAGGGTTTACAAGGTTTTCAAGTATGCGGCTGATCTTGTGGCTGATAGCATTAAACGATAGTTCCTTCTGAAAGTGTTGCAACGCTTTGGTGCTTTCCACGTTCCTGTTGATAGATAGTGTTGCACTTAATAAATTACTTAATGCCTTTACATCACCAGGCTCGTACAAAAAGCCACAAGCCCCCGGCCCGGTCATGCTGCTAAAAGCCGGGATATCGGTGAGCAAGGGTATACAGCCGCACGACATCGCTTCACTTGCCACAATACCTCCACCCTCGTGGTGGGATCCTGA
This sequence comes from uncultured Chitinophagaceae bacterium, assembly GCA_965652975.1. Lineage (GTDB taxonomy): Bacteria > Bacteroidota > Bacteroidia > Chitinophagales > Chitinophagaceae > CADEDV01. Next base: position 18,391 of record CBFGYO010000042.1, read on the forward strand.
AATTAGGAAATCCGCTGCGCTGTACCAGTCGGCTAACGCTTCATGAGGAATAGGTCCAACCAGCATGATTGACGACGTAAGGTTATTTTCCGCAAGCATTTTTTGTACCGCTGCAAGCAAATCATCCTCCTGGTAAATCATGTATAATTTAACTCCTGGCTGCCGCCGCAGGAATTGTATAAACGCCTTAAGCACCGTCAGCGGATCTTTATTATCGTTTAGCCGTCCTACCCAAAGATATACGAGGTCGCCCGTCACATTAACTTTTGACCTGGCCGCCGCTTTATCAACAGCCACAAAAGACGATGACACCTGCACTACTTCGTTTATCTTTTTGCTATCGCTTATAATTCCCTGTGCTCTCCATTGCCTGCCAAATTCAGCAGATGCAAAGAGATAAGCATCCACAAACTTGTCTGCAACTACCTGCATATATCTCTTCCATCCTTTAAAAGGCAATTCCGCCCTGTGAAGTACTACTATCCTGGTCTTCTTGGCCAATGCAAATCTTAGTTGCAGCAACTGAAAAGGAAAAATAAATCCATTCACGAAAACTACATCTGGATCAAGTTTTCGAATAAGCTGGTGCATGTGGAAGGGAAATATCACACGTTCACCCCCGATATTAATAAAATGATAGTGAACTCCTTTTTGAGTCAATGATCCTTCGTAATTAATTCTTTCAATACTATGCACCTCATGTGTGTGCGATAAATGTTCCAGTAAACCCGTATAAAAACTGATTCGCTTCAGCCATGCCTGCGGATCGTCGTAGGCTGGTGTACCGCTGTAACTGGTGCTAACGATGCGCATAGAAAAGATGGCGAATTTTGAAAACACTTATAAGAAAATAAGCTACCCGAAACAGCTTGGATGCGCAAGTATCGTATATAGGTGATAATAATAACATTGGCGTACTCCTCATATCAGTTTAGGTTGACGATGTTTTTTTTCCTTAGTTTTAAAAAATGAAGTGGCTGCAACGAATGCTCACCAGGTTAAATGGCCTCTACTACCCACAGGAATATCTTTGCCTGAACAAAGAAACTTTCGATCATCCACTTTTCATGTACCTGGCCAGTGATGGACGTGCAACTAAAGATATTACGGATCTTCATCTTTTTATCGGTTATCATCCACTCGTTCTTGCCCTGGACGCTCAATTTGCATCTTTACCTGCGATTGAAATTATTTTCAGCCCACAGCCCCTGCCCTTAAACGAAATTGTTGCAAAAAAGGATGCTATCGCCCGTATTTCCCTTCAAAAAGCCGGTGAGTTGCAATCTGGGGACACACAAATCAATTTTTATGAGGGCACGCAAGCGGCTCACCGTTTTGTATCCTCCTTTCATCAATATATCATCAATACCTACAACGAACTTTTTCAAAAAAAGAAGAGCAACGTTTTCCTGCACAAAAATCTTTATAAGCAGGTACAGGTTGCATACTCAATTCCGCGTACTATTTCACTGGTGACCGTGGCAGAAGGTCGACTATTTAATTGCTTTCCCACTGATCTGCATGGGCAGGTAAGTGAGCATCTATATATCATTTCACTCCGCCACGAAGGCAAGGCATGTCGGCAGGTATTGTCGTCCGGCAAAATTCTCCTGGCGGAAATGAGTTGCACACAATTTAAAACAGTGTATAGCCTGGGAAAAAACCACATGCAGGATCCCAGGCCCAGGGAAAGCTTCCCATTTAGCGAGCTTAATTCCGCCAATTTTGCGTTGCCCATTCCCAACGGCGGTATTGCATATCGTGAGTTGGAACTTCTGGATAGTTTCAATCACGGTATACACAAGATCATGCTTTTCCACATCCGTTCCCGGGTGCAACTGGTAAGTAGCAACGCCACCCTGGCACATATTCACAATGTGTATGCCACCTGGCGCCGGAAGAAAGGCCTGGCGGGCAACTATTTTATGCGATAATACGATTGGAGTGAAACATTTACGTCAACCAATCATTGATGAACAGGGTATTGTTATTCAACCCCCGCAGCGCCCGGTATAAGCCGAGGATACCCAATTCCATACTTAGTATCGCGTCTGCTATAGAAGGTAGTTTTGAATATGTAATAGTAGATGGGAATATGGAAACCGATCCCTGGTTAAGGATCCGCGAATTACTTTCCGATGGCAGTTTTTCATTTTTTGGCTGCACAAGTATGCCGGGCCCACAATTAAAACAGGCCATACCAATTTCTAAAAAAATCCGCGAGCTCTTTCCAACCATACATATCATATGGGGTGGCTATTTTCCATCTAACCAGTTTAAGACCGTATTATCTGCACCCTATGTTGATTTCGTGGTGAACGGTCCCGGTGAAAAAACTTTTCCCCTATTACTTGATGCCCTTACAAAAAATACATCCTACGCCTCCATTCCCAACCTCGTATATAAAAAAGATGGAAAGATCGTTAAAACACTGAGAGATGAATTGTATGACCCCGACGAACTGCCACCGCTACCCTACAAAACACTCAATTCATTTTACCCCTTGCGTCGATATCTTGGCAAAACCTATCTTGGTACAAGAACCATCGCCTATCATTCCAGTTACGGCTGCCCCTTCAAGTGCTCCTTTTGCGCAGTGGTGCCCATTTATAATGCACGATGGAAAGGCAAATCAGCACAATTAATCTACAACGATATAAAATACCTGAAAGACAATTTTGGTGGCAACGCGATAGAATTTCACGATAACAATTTTTTTGTCTCCGAAAAAAGAACTGTTGAATTTTCGCGGCTCATCAGGTCCGAACAAATGACATGGTGGGGCGAAGGACGAATTGATACTATCGATAAATATTCCGATGCCTCGCTTGCGGCCATGCGCGAAAGCGGTTGCAAGATGATATTCTTTGGTGCCGAAACCGGTAACGATGAAATCCTTAAAAAAATGGACAAAGGCGGTACGCAAAATGCCGAAGGCATTCGTCGTTTTGCAGCCCGCATGGCAAAGTTTGACATCATCCCTGAATATTCGTTTGTATTAGGTACTCCTGGCGATACCCCGGGTCAGGTGATGAAACAGATAGATGACGATATCGCTTTTATCAAAGAAATAAAGCAGATAAATCCCAAAACGGAAATCATCATTTATGTCTACAGCCCGGTACCCACCGAAGGATCGGATATGTATAATAAAGTATTGTCTACGGGGTTTAAATTTCCTGAACAACTCGAAGATTGGATAAGTCCGCATTGGGAAAACTTTGACCTGCGCCGAAATCCGCTTACGCCATGGCTTACTCCCGAAATGATCAATAAGATCCGGGATTTTGAAGTGGTGCTCAACGGGTATTACCCGACCGTATCCGACTTGCGTTTATCTTCTCTAAAACGGGTTGTCCTGCGCACCATTTCATCCATCCGCTACCATACAGGTTTTTTCTGGAAACCTTATGAATTGAAGGCATTGCAAATTCTTTGGAAATACCGTCAACCCGAAATAGAAGGATTTTGAGAACCGTGCTAAAACATATCATTGGGCGCACATACAAACCCATGCTTGAAAAATGGCTTTCGAAAACGAGAAGCTACAGGCAGGCCGACATTACACTACAAATTCCCCCACAGGTTTTTCACCCGGGATTTTTTTCAAGTACACAACTCTTGTGGAACTATATCGATACGTTCTCCCTGGAAAATAAAAAGTTATTGGAACTAGGTGCGGGCAGCGGTCTTATATCCATGAAGGCTTACAAAAAGGGAGCAGTTGTAACAGCCACAGACATCAATAAAACGGCTATCGAATTTCTTGCGCTTAATAGCGAGGCCAATGATTGCGAACTACAGATCACTCAATCCGACCTTTTCGATAATATTCCTTTACAAACTTTCGACATCATTGCCATCAACCCGCCCTACTACAAAAAAGATCCGGCAACAGCTATTGAATTTGCGTGGTATTGTGGGCAACAGGGTGAATACTTTGAAAAACTTTTTTCACAACTGGGCAACTATATGCACGCACAAACAGAAGTTTTGATGGTGTGTTGCGACGGCTGCGATCTACCAATGATTGAAAAAATGTCGGCGACCAGGAATTTTCTATTTTCCTGTTTACTAAGCAAACCCGGTTTACTCGAAACGAACTTCATTTTTAAAATTGAAAAAAATAAATGAATGCCGTTTTAAGCCATAATGAAAATGCGTGGGTACAGAACCTCTACCATCCCATCCGGGAAAAGGAAGGCAGGACGTACACGGATGACGAGGTACTTGCATTACCATCGACCAATCCCTCCCACCGGCATTACCAGGAATGGCAATTGAGAAAAAGATCCACAGGGCGCCTGCTGCAGCACCTGCGACGCAAAAGAGGACTTATTACAATAGTTGAGGTTGGTTGTGGCAATGGCTGGTTGTCACGCTGCATGGCAACTGTAAGTGGTAGCAGGGTGATCGGTATTGACATTAACTCGGTAGAACTGCAACAGGCTATCCGGGTGTTTAGCCATATACCTAATTTACAATTTTTATACGGCGACATGCAATCCGACGCGGTGCCTGATTTATCTGCTGATTTCATTGTATTTGCCGCCAGCATTCAATATTTCCCCTCCTTACCTGCAGCTATCATGCATGCAAAGAAAAAGCTAAGATCGAATGGTGAAATTCACATAATCGATAGCCCGCTATATAAGCCTGCTGAATTGGAGGCTGCACAACAAAGAACGCAGGATTATTATCGAAATTTAGGTTATCCAGATATGAGCGGGCATTACTTTCATCATAGTACAACGGGGTTGAACGACTTCAACTATAAAATACTTTACCAGCCGTCAGCATTTCAATTATCGTTATCGCCATTTAAAAACCCCTTTCCATGGATCTGCATTCAACAGTGATGAAATGACAATTGCACAATCATTATACCAGCGATACAAGCGACATCGAACATTACAGACGCACCTGATACAGGCCCTGCCTGTTGTGATACTAATGCCTCATAGTGCCTGCAATTGCCGCTGTGTGATGTGTGATATATGGAAGGATAATAAAAATTTGAAACAACTTACCGAAGCCGACATCAGGGATTTACTAGTTACGTTTAAAAAATTTGGCACTCAACAGGTGGTAATGTCGGGGGGCGAAGCCTTGCTTAATCCCAACTTCTTCCGCTTTTGTGAAATGCTAAATGAATACAATATCAGGATCACTTTATTGAGTACCGGGTTAACTCTTTCGAAGCATGCAGAACAGCTTGTCCGCCATGTACGCGATATCATCGTGTCCCTGGATGGTGATGCAGATACACATAATAGCATTCGCAATATACCCGGTGCTTTTCAAAAATTACAGGAGGGTGTTAGCACGATCAGGACTATCAGTCCCGATTTCCCAATAGCCGGTCGCAGCGTCATCCATCGTCAGAATTTCCGAAAATGGAACGCGATAGTTGACGCCGCTCATTCCATTGGCCTGGATAGCATAAGTTTCCTGCCTGCTGATGTCGGTAGTCATGCCTTCAACCGGGAAGTGCTATGGAGTGAAAAACGCCAACATGAAATACTACCCGATCCCGAAGAGCTGAAAGAGTTAAAAAAAGTAACGGAGGGGTTGGTGCTTTCGCATAGCAATGATTTTGCATCGGGATTTATTGCAGAAAATCCCGCCAAACTGATGAAGATCTATTATTACTATGCCGCCATCTATGGCTTGAACCCGTTCCCCTATAAAAAATGCAATGCTCCCTGGGTGTCCACAGTGGTGGAGGCAGATGGTACGGTTCGTCCCTGCTTTTTCCATGCCCCGATTGGAAATATTAAAGAAGAAGGATTGGATAAAATACTAAACAATAAACAGGCAGTACACTTTCGCAAGGAGCTGGATATGGCAAACAACAGCACCTGTGTGAAATGTGTTTGCTACCTGCATCTTGCCCCCGGCGCTAAACTGAACTGAAATTAAAAACACATGAGCAAAATTCTTTTTTCACACTCCTATTTTATGCGGTTCGATCCCAAGCAATGGGCCACGGGTCAACCTTATCCGCCAATCGGAACACTGTATGCTGCAGCACTAATGCGTGCGAGGGGTCACGAAATTGAGTTCCTGGATACAATGTTTGCATACGGCCCAGAAGAAGTGATTTTGCCCTTGCAAAGAAAAGATTTCGATTTTTTTGTCATCTACGACGATGGATTCAATTACCTCACCAAGATGTGCCTCACCAATATGCGGGAGGCAGCTTTTGAAATGATGAAGTTTGCCAAACAAAAAGGCTGCACCGTAATAGTTTCCAGCTCCGACGCCACTGATCATTTTGAACAATATCTCGACGAAGGTGCCGATTTTGTAATACTGGGTGAAGCTGAACAAACACTGGTAGAACTTGTATCAGCTATAGAACAAGAGCGTCATGATTATTTAACCATTGCGGGCCTGGCATTTCGCCAACAGGATGCAGTGATCAAAACAGTAAAACGAAGTCTTTTAAAAGAACTGGACGAACTTCCCTTCCCGGCATGGGATATCGTGGATATTGAACCTTACCGTAGAACCTGGATAAAACACAAAGGTTATTTTTCATTGAATATGGCCACTACACGGGGTTGTCCTTTTAAATGCAACTGGTGCGCCAAACCTATTTATGGAAACAGGTATAATACACGATCACCAAAGAATGTTGTAGCCGAGCTGAAGTACCTGAAAGAGATATTTGGCTTTGACCATATCTGGTTTTGCGATGATATTTTTGGATTGAAGCCCGGCTGGGTGCACGAATTTGCCAACATGGTAGAAGCTGAGCAACTTCAATTTCGGTTTAAGATACAAGCCCGGGCCGACCTCTTGTTGCAGGAAGATTATATCCGCGATCTTGCGCGTGCAGGTTGTGAAAATATTTGGATGGGTGCCGAAAGCGGATCGCAGAAAATATTGGATGCAATGGATAAAGGCACACATGTAGAGCAAATTTTTGAAGCCACCAACCTGCTGAAGAAAAATAATATTCATCCTTCATTCTTTATCCAGTTTGGCTATCCCGGAGAAACAAAGGAAGACATTACCAAAACCATCGAAATGATCAATAAGCTTCTGCCTTATGAAATTGGCATTTCGGTTTCTTATCCATTGCCGGGCACGATATTTTACGAGCGGGTAAAGGCGCAACTGCGGGAAAAATCCAATTGGACGGATTCGGATGAGCTTGCATTGATGTTTCGAAATACATATGCACCGGCATTCTATAAACAATTGCATCGTTACGTTCACAAAAGCTATCGCAAGCATCTTGCCCTGGCAGCCATCAAACAATTGGTAATAAAACCATTTTCACTTCGATTCGACAGGCTCAAGAAAGCGCTTTCGGTTTTATATTATTCACCTTCCGCATGGTTAGCCCGGCAAAAATTGCATGAATTGGAGACAACGATATCATGATACAGAAGCAGCCTGATATAAATGAGCAGGCCGTTGCAATGGCATTCAACAGGCAGGCTTCTGTGTTTGACCAAATTTATGCTAATGATGCAATCATAGAATATAAACGTAAAAGGGTAAGGCAACACGTTTTGCGTTATTTGCCAGCATCTGCCTCCATTTTGGAGCTAAATGCCGGCACCGGTGAAGACGCCATTTATTTTGCTCAAAACGGTCACCATGTACATGCTACAGACATTGCAAAAGAAATGCAGGAAATTTTACGTCAGAAAGTAAAGGAGCAGCAGCTCGAAGCATTGGTGAGTAGTGAACAATGTTCGTTCAACGAGCTCGAAACTCTTTTGCATCAGGGACCGTATGATCATATCCTTTCCAATTTTGCGGGACTGAATTGTACGGGACGGTTGGGTAAGGTGCTTGATTCCTTTGCTTACTTACTAAAACCCGGCGGATACGTTACACTGGTTTTGCTTCCGCCATTCTGTTTATGGGAGTTCATGCTTTTATTCAGGGGAAAATTCAAAACTGCCTTTCGGCGATTTGCAGGCCGTAAGGGAGCAAGGGCTCATGTGGAGGGCACGTACTTCCGGTGTTGGTATTATTGGCCATCTTTTATCCGTAAGCATCTTGCCGTATCATTTGAAGTAGTAGCCCTCGAGGGGCTGTGCACAGTTGTGCCTCCATCCTACATGGTCAATTTCGCAGAAAAACATCCGGGAACATTTGCTTTGCTGGAGAAAAAAGAAAACGCATGGAAAAGTAGTTGGCCATGGAAGGTGATTGGAGATTATTATATCATCACGCTGAGAAAGAAATGATAAAAGTTGCTAGGTTGTCGAGGGGGTAAGTCCTCATTCGCTTTCTTTAACACATAGACACAAAGGTCATCATAGTCTACACATAGAGAGATTAAGCAAACACTATGTGCCAACTATGATGACCTTTGTGTCTATGTGTTAAAAAAGCCCATAAAGCCAATCTCGAATATTCTTTTTTCAGAATAAAACCTGATCATCACACAAATAACTATTCAGCTTTCAAACACTATTATCTATTCACTATTATCTATTATCTCTCTCCCACTAGTTTTTTCAACTTCTCTTCATAAAGTCGCAATACTCTCTCCTGGAATCTCCCCGGATTGGAGCGTGCAAAGTGTTTACCTGTAATTAGGCCCATCATATCTCCCTTTGCATTGCGTTTGCCTTTATCTTCCTTTCGTCTCCACCGATTGCTGGTTGCTTTATGCAAAAAATCATCGAGCATTTCGCCGCATTTATTATTCAACAGCCATTCGAATACTTTCTTTATTACACTGGATCGACTATCAGGCATGGCCTGCGTCCTGGTTTTATAATTAGGGAACCATTCTTCCGTCCAGCTATTCCTGTTAAAAAATTGTTGCATAACCGTGCTACCGCTTACGGGCAACAGTGTTTTGATTTCGATAGCTGTAAAAATATTTTGTTCGTCGAGTGCGAGCGCTGCTTCATCTACATAATAATTCATACAGTAATAGTGCTGGCGTCCAGTGAGGAAGGTGAGCTTCTTGAACAGGTGCATACCCGTGCGGGCTATCCACAACCTGTTGGATTTGGTAATAACGAAAAAGTCAATATCTGCGTCAGGTCCTGCTACATTTTTTGATAGCGATCCGGAGATGGCAACGGCACTCACGTAAGGAAACTGTTGCAGGAAGCGCCCAATACGCACCGCTTTTTCCAGTAGCGCCACAGCTTTGGCATTGGCTTCGTAGCGCCGATGTACAAGCAGGGGATTGTCCTGGATCATATAGTGGCCCTGGTAAGAAAATATTCTTTTGTCGCTTACCAGTAAGCGCAGAACGGCCGCAAGTAAAATGGGATTATAATTAGTATCGAGGAACTGTGGTATTTCATCTTCCCGCAGGGGGTAATGGAAGATGTCGAAGTACGCCAGTGTTTGCAGTACGCTTGCTTCAAGGCCTGAGATAGTATCTGCCTTTGCAGCGGTGTGATCTATTGGTACAATCAACGGTATCATTTCCTGTTATTAAGCAACCTTTACGGCGGCGTGGACGATTACATTTCTGAAACTATCCTGCAACATTGATAACTGCTACTCACGATATAAGCCCCAGAACATACCCGGCCGGTAAATGGCCGGGCATGTCTCAAAACGGCATAGTCCGCAGCTTCGTTGCCAG
>CBFGYO010000043.1:0-27376 GCA_965652975.1 uncultured Chitinophagaceae bacterium
AAACAGGTAAAATAGAGAAGAGTCGAAACAGCGCGGGAGCGGAGGCAACGATCCCCACTCCCACTCTGTTTTCGCTCTTTCTTAGTAAGTTGCTGATGTTAAACTATCACAACCTTATACGGAATCCACCCAAATAAACTCTCATTTTATGAGAATTTCCTTTCTTTTTGTCTTTGCAATTGGAGCAACATTCGCGCAAGGCCAGTCGCCCTGCGAAAAAGTAAAACTGTATGACCAGCTTTGGGTAACGACTGACAAACCGATTTTTCAAAAATTAAAACCGTTTGACAAAAAACTTATTCCCGATTCTATCCTGCTAAAAATAAGAGATGAGATTGTCGAGCGTACTTCAAAAGAATTTTTCTCCCGCCTTAAAATAAAAGCGATAAAACTTTACGATTCCGCTGTTGCAAAAAGCCGGATGACCGGTCCAATCCTCGACCAGGAATCAAATCCAGTGTTCTTCTTCTATGCTGTATTGTTTGAAACTATGCTGAATAATGAAATCCCTTTTCAATTCAGGCTTGATTTTTTAAAGAATGGTGAACTGTTGGACATACATCAAATACTGGGTTTTAAGAGAGAAAAGCTTGATATTATAGAATGTGAGAAAATAATGGGCCTGGTTTATAAAGATACCATTCAACCTATTAGGTCTATCCAGCAAATGAGTTTAGTATATAGCTCAAAAGACGAGGAAATAATCTGGACGGTAGTTGCAGATGTAGACCCAAAGACAAAAATCCAATATGTCAAAGAAATAAGCGCTTATAGTGGAGATATTGTTCGGAGATCATTTATAGATTTAAACAAAACGGAGAAACTGGAAGAAATAAAGGCCCAATAGAAGGGCTGGAAAGAGAGCGGGAGCGAGAAAATAACCCGCTCCCGCTCTGTTTCCCGCCTTTTTTACAAGTGGTAAAGCCACTAAAACATATTCCAGTAATTTAATTTCATGAAATGTCTTCTCCTCATCGTTGGCATGCTCGGGCATATTTCCAGCTATTCCCAACAAGTTCTGGAATTTAAGGACCAGGTAAACCTAATCCCCGAAGGCATCGCTATTCACCCCAAAAACGGGACGATTTATATTAGCAGCATTGCTCAGAAAAAAATTATTAAAATCACTCCCGATGGTAGGGCCACCAACCTAACCCAGGACGGCCAGGATGGATTTCTCGAGGGACTGGGAATGAAAGTGGACGCCAAAAAAAATTTACTCTGGGCACTATCGAACATTCGGAAAGGAAATGTATTCACCTCGCAAATACATGCATTTGATCTCGCATCCGGTAAAACGATGCACCTATACGAAATAACTGATACAGTACCGCGGCTGTTCAATGACCTGGTGCTTGACTCCAGGGGTGCACTCCTGATCACTGATACTTACCACAGTTCGTTATATAAATACGAGCCGGCTACCAAAAAACTCGAAGTTTTTGTAAAGGACACATCAAAGTTAAAATGGCCGAACGGTATCGATTTCCTGGATAAAAAAACACTCGTGATAGCTACCTATGGCAAAGGACTAGTTAGGGTAAATGTGGATACCAAGGAAGTAAGTCCTTTACCAGGATACCAGGACCGCACGATGGCCTTTGGTTTTGACGGTCTTGTTGTAAATGGCAAGCATCTTTATGCCGTTTATAATGTTGGAAAAGACGGGTATTCTTCTAATGCTGTTGTTAAATACACGTTAGACGAGAAAAAAGAGCGAGTTATTTCTGAAACGGTAATCGATAAGGGCAATTCCGCATTTGCAGATCCAACTACTGCTGCGAAATACGGTAATAAACTTTATGTGATTGCAAATAGTCATTTATCGCAGTTTAATGCGAATAAGGAGACAGTTGTGGGGATAGAGGGGGCGTTGGAGCCGTTGAAGTTGGTGATGTATGGTCTGGGGAAGGGTGGCGATCGGTAGTAAGGTTAATTGTACCCAACATCTTTTTATCCTCGTCCTATTCCTGGGTGCAATCCTCCTAATCTGCACCATCCGCGTCATCTGCGCGAAACAGAAATTCACTAAATTCCACTATCGCTAGTCATAAAAACAAAACCTCCTATGCAAAAAATATTCACCCTAGCCCTCCTCCTTCTCACTTTTGTCAGTCTCGGGCAGCAGACTGAACGCGTTATCGTTTCCCGCCAGGACCCTTTCGATCTCTGGGCCAACTTTGACAAAGATTCGACGACCTTATTTTATGAAAAGATTGTTCCAAAATCAAAGCCCGTTGGGGTTGTTGTAATTCTTCCTGGTACCGGCGAACGGATTGATGAAATAAAAAAGCAGATCTCCCTGCACACGCTGGCCTTACAGAAAAACCTGCTTGTGGTATTTCCCGGCATCAATTGGGGAACGAACAAGCATGTACCCGAACACCAGTTCCTGGATACAATTTTCAAACAGTTGGTAAAGCAATACAACATACCGAAAAACAAATTCGTACTAGGTGGCTTTTCGGGCGGCGGTATGCTGGCACTGACTTACGCCGAAAAAGCAAACCGGGACCCCGACAGTACATTTATCCGGCCGGCTGCAGTTTTTGGTGTGGACCCACCACTTGATTATGCACACCTATGGAATCATTGCGTAAAGGATATTGAAAGAAATTTTTCCGAAGTGGCTGTGATGGAAAGCAAAATGATAATGGCAGACTATATCAAAGAGTTTGGTGGCTCGCCTGAACAATTTCCCAATAACTATATCCAACATTCCATTTTTTCCTATAGTCAAAAGGATGGCGGCAATGCAAAATTCCTGAAAGACACCCCGGTACTTTTATACACCGAGCCCGACATCATGTGGCAAATGCAAAACCGGCGAAGGGACTACTATGATCTGAACTGCGTGGATATAGCGGCAATGATAAACCTGTTGCAATTGCAAGGCAATAAAAACGCACAACTGGTGGTGACAAATAACAAAGGCAAGCGGTTAAATGGAATGAAACATCCACATTCATGGAGCATCATGGATTCAAACCAGTGCCTGGATTGGATCATGAAACAATTAAATCCAAAATATTAACTGTTATTTTCTTGATTCAGGCAAAATACTTTTATTCGTTGTGGTGCGTGAAGACACGCACCACGGCGTCACAAACGACCATGGCATCAACTATTAAAATAAACATCCTTGAGATTTGTATATCCCCCATATGATTTTTTTATTCTCCTTACAGCATCATTTTTAATGGGCCTGCTGCTAAAAAAAATCTTCTTGAAGAAACACGTGTACCAAACAGGCATCGACACAATTTTTCCTTATGCCCTTGCATATATCCCAATCTCCCTGTTATTTTCTTTATAATTGATGATATCCCTCTAAAATTTTATCTGCCTACTAAAACAGTTTATACATATGAAGATCCCCTCAACTAGGGCCCCAGGGTCCAAATAAAACAGGGCTAATAGCGGCTGGACTTTATGTCGCTTCCGTAATTTTTAATTTCGCTGTTTGGCTCACATCATTAGGTATTATAATTCGGCATTTTATTTTGCATAGGAAACAGATAAACTAAATATCTTGCTTCTTCATTACAAGAAAATATCATTATTCAATGCTAACCTTCCACAGAACGTTTCAAGACGAGGTTTTAATAGTTGAAACAGGGAGATATATCAAAAATTGCAAGCTCTATAACATTTCAAGGGATGGCACACGGATCGGACGGTTCTACTCAGGAGACAATTACTCGTTTGCAGAATTTGATGATCAAAAAATTAGAATCGATCCAAAAAAAAGATTTTTTGTTGATTTGGAGTACCCTTTCCGAAACCAGTACACTGATGAATTATTAGGATCCTACACGTTTCGCGCAAAATCTTTTTTCGACGAACTGGATACCAGGCTGCATTTATCAGGTGGAGAATCGTACGAATGGAAACGAGATTTCAGCATTGATAATCGCCTGTTTCGAGGAACATCGAGATTATACAAATTTGACCTCGTTTCTAACAAGCATTTGATTGTATACTATGGAAAAATGACCCCTGATGTAACGAAAAGTTATGTAAATCCAAACCAGGTATTTGAAGGAGAAATTCAGTCAACGGATGAGACATTTTTGCTTCCTATATTTATGGGCATCTTCTTCATGGAAGAGGCTTTCCGGGTACAAGAACAGGAACAGGATTAAGTTCCTATTTATAATGAGGACCGTTGAATAAAAATGAAGTTCACACCAACAATACTTAATATTTACGCAACCATTTTCCTGCTTGTATGCATCGTCTTTACGATCTACAACTACGCGCAATTATCGGAGGGAGAAGGATGGGGCGTAGTAGGAATGATTGGACTCTTTGGGTTTGGACTTTTACTGCTTGTAGGTGATCTTATACTTCGTAATATTTTCAAAAACAAAGTTACCGTAAACATTCTGGGCTTAATTGTGGCTATCATTGCAACCATCCTCATTTTTTTATAAGATTAATATGAACATCTAATCCTTATTGAAGCAAACCAGAATTATTGCCTGGAATGGTTAATACACAAAAAAAAATAAAAATCCGGCTCCCAAAAAATTGGGAAGATATTTCTAACAGGAACGGTAACGGGCCGCCAACATTTATCATTGGTAACAAGAATGAACCAGGTGTATTGCAAATCTCCTTTGTTGAATACACGGGAGGAGTAAAACCAAACCCGGATTTCAATGATTTACTGATACTGTCTGAAAATATTGGGCAAAAGAATGAGTTTGGTCAGGTTACAGGTAAATCTTCCGGCCCCTGCAAATTCGGTAAATATGGTACTGTAGAATTCACGGGAACTGATTTTCCATATATCTCGGTTTGGCATTTGTCAAATGGAAAAGATTTTGTTTTTGCAACTTTTATATGTTCACAAAATCCCACTGCAGCCGAGCTTACTGATGTAAAAACTATATTAACCAACATTAAAAGGAAACGCTGGCCCTTCTAGTGTCCCGATGGTTCCAAATTAATAATTGCAGACGATTAATCTCTGCTAGGCACTAAAATCCCTTATCATCATGTCCACCTTATCCCCCAACTCTCCCACACCCACCGCTGCCCAAATTATAAAAATGGCCAGGGCAATTTTAATCAGTAGTGGAATCGAATAGCCAAACCACTTATTGACCAGGTGATTTACCGGCGGTAAATAAACGAATGAAAGGAGGATAATAAATGCTCCAAAACCAGGATCATTACCCCAAAACAGGTTCACCAGGCCGACGGCCAAAAAAATAATACCAACAAACCAGCCTAAAATATTTCCAACCGTTGATTTGTAGCTTGTGATTGTTGTTGAATCGTTTGTCATAATTATTTTAGTTTAATTAAAATAGTATTGATGTTACTCACTACATGTATTCTTTAAAATCGATACGCATTAATATTTAAAAAGCACTTTGAATTACAAAGTAATTATATAATTTTGGCACCAGCAAGGATTTCCACGGAATATTTTTAAAATTTCAGGGGCGCCTGCGGGTGAATTAAAGTTAGTAAGAGAGGGCGTATAGCCTAAAATACTGGTTTGCAACAACCCTACCAATGCGGATACATTTCTCGCAGATTTTGCTGATTGAGCAGATTACGCAGATAGATCAAATAATCAGCGATATCTGCTTAATCTGCAAAATCTGCGCGAAATGGTTCACAGAATTTTGGTAACCATGCCATCATAATACAGGGTTAATCTTATCAAAAATTTTATAACGACAGAGAACTTCGCATCCTGGAGATAAATTCGATCATCACTGGACAAACTCTTTTAATATCCTCTTAAACTCCTCGGGGTCTTTATTAAGGCTTTTCAAAGGTTCATAATGAGTCGAATCTATGAGCACAAAATGCGTGGTTTGTTTCGCTTCGCTCCATCCGCTTTTGATGGCCTCCAGTGATGCAGAATCATGCTCATGCAGTTGCAGAATAGCTGTTTGCAGTTCCCTCCCTACTGCAGATCCAAAGCGATTACTGAACAATACCGGGCCCAAAGGAATTTCCGGCGACAGCCAAAGCAGCTTTAATCTCCCTTTATTACTGGAATCCAACGCCAGGTATTTATCATACTCATTATTTCCCGTCGCTGCTACATCTGCCTTACCATTCAATACTGCTTCGATGGCTGCGGCATGTGTATGCATATATTCAAAAGAAGCAAAACTTTTTTCTGGTTGTTTAATACCTGCTGTAGAGAGCGCCAGCCGCGGCACCAGGTTGCCCGACGTAGAACCCTTGCTTACAAGCGCCAGTCGCAGTTGTGGCGATAAACTTTTTAGATCTGCCAGTGTATTTGCTTTCGTGCGTGGAGAAATAACCAGTGCTGTTTTATAATTATCTCTTGCATCAGCTTTTACCTCAAGCGCTGCCACGGGATGCATGGGATACTCTTTTCCTGCTGCTTCCAACAACAAATACCCAAAGCTGTTAATAAAGGCTATATCCACTTCATTTCGTTGAATCGCATCTATAAATGCGTGCACCGTTGGGTAACTGCTCACCGACGTTTCGTAACCATACTTATTCTTTAAGTGGTCGGCAAATGGCTGAATGTTTTTAATTCGATTATTGTCTGCATATTGGTAGGTAGCTATTCGAATTACCTGGGCATGCAAAGTATCGAGCGTAATAAAAAGCAGTAATAACAAGGCAATCTTCTTCATATCATTAATAATAAGGACAAATATCAAGAATTTGCTTAATTATTCTTACTGTATTTTGCTAATTAAAAACTAATTCAAACAGCGGGTGCGTGCCCTATTCAACGCCCTCTTTGCATAAGACAACAGCTACAATTAGAAATACTATTTAGTTAAAATTTATTATGTTTATAGCTAATCCAAAACTGATGCTGCTTTCAATACCCCCCATTTCTCAATAACTTGAAAACAGCCCAAATATGAAACAACTTCATTTTAAAAGTCACTATTAACCCTATAAATATTTCAACCCATAAATGGAGAATATAGAAATAAGGCAAAACAAAAAGGCATTAATATTTGTAACTATTTTGTTTACATTAGCAATAATTGGAGTTTCCTATTACATTTATTTCTCTGGTGAATTTCGCAATACGTGGAAGATCATATATGCTTTACTAACAGTTTCATTAATCTATTCGATTTATATAGCATCAAGGAAATTCATAAGAAATGAACCTGTATTGACATTTAACCAATCAGAAATCAGGATAAATGATAAAAGAAAGCCCGTTTCATTCCTTTGGTTACAGGTTATTGACTGGAAGATTGAAGAGGACGAGGAAAGTGGAACTTGTTACCTTACGGTCGAAACTGCAGACCAAAAGAAGAAAATCAATATTTCATGGCTCAGTAAAAAACCTGGTGAGATAGAAGAGATAATGAATATTTATAAAAGGAAATAACTGTCACCCGAATAGTCCACTTTTTACTTATGTTTATTCCTGAGATCAGCGTTCTATCGGCCCTCTACAGCAAAAATCCGTCATGACATACAGGAATATACATCTGCTCCTTACCTACTTCATCGCAACCGTCTGGCTTATCAACGGCCTCTTTTGTAAAGTTCTCAATCTTGCGCCCCGCCACCAGGAAATTGTGGCAAGCATCCTGGGAAATGAACATTCCAGGCTTCTGACAGTCCTTATCGGTATTTCTGAAATCATGATGACCATTTGGATTATCAGTTGCTACCAGTCACGCCTCAATGCCATTATCCAAATACTCGTGATTGCCACGATGAATACGCTGGAATTTTTACTCGTACCCGATTTGTTGCTTTGGGGAAAAGCGAATGCTATCTTTGCTTTTTTATTCATCCTATTAATTTATTACAACGAATTTCGACTCAATAAAAACCTGTCCCTACAGGCATAGCATGCTGGCATTCCTAAAAAACCATCCCTTCGCGGTTGAAGCTTTCTTTGAAAGCTCCCTGGTACTCACCTTTGCCATTCCTAAAGAACAGGTTCAACAACTCATTCCACCCTGCTTACAACTAGACACTTTTCACGACAAGTGGGCCTTTATTGCAGTGGCCATGGTAAACACGCAGGATTTGAGACCAAAAGGCTTCCCAAAGTTGTTTGGTAACGACTTTTTTTTGATCGGGTACCGCGTTTTTGTAAGATATGAGAATGCCGCTGGTAAGAGTTTAAGGGGCCTGTACATTCTTAAATCCGAAACCGACAAAAAGAAAATGAAATTCTTCGGAAATATCTTTACCCACTACAATTACACCACAACAGATATTGGTCAGAACAGGCAGAATGGAGCCATTGAATTCAAGTCAGAAAGATCTGGTTTCAAGGTAAAAGTTGACGATACGGAAAGCGAAAACGTTCCCCTGCCCGCTGGCTCCCCATTTGCCGACTGGAAAGAGGCGCGGAGGTTTGCCGGACCTCTGCCATTTACCTTTACTTATAATCCAGTCGATAAAAAAGTGCTGATCATTGAAGGCGTTAGGGAAAACTGGAAACCTGCGCCGGTCAGGGTCATCGATCATACCTTTTCGTTTATTGATAAACAAAAGTTCACCGGCGCTGTGCTTGCAAACGCGTTTATCATCCGCAATATCCCTTACTATTGGAAAAAAGGCAAACTTGAGCAATGGAAATAAAAAGAAGACCGCTGCAGGGCGTTTTAAATATTCTGAGTTTCAATCGCCACTTTTATTTTTTCGGGCTCGGTGCACTAGCCATATTGCTGGCGAGTCGTTTATTCATCAATTGGTCGGACATTGTCTTTTGGCTGGTAATTGTTGCATTCCTCTATGGCCTTTTAATGCCATTAATTGTTTCCGCATATGTGTATGATCTGTCTGGCTTCTATAATTTCAACTGGTTAAAAAACCAGGTGAAAAACGACCAAAACATCAACCTGATCGTTAACATTAATGCTGGATTTGATGAAACAAGCTTTATTATCAAAAGCAAATTTCCGGGGGTCGATTTAAAAGTGTTTGATTTTTATAATGCCAAACAGCACACGGAGCCTGCGATAATAAGAGCGCGGCAGGTAAGCCAGGTGTTTCCAGATACTACACAAATTGCTTCTGATGCTATTCCCTTAGAAAATAATACAGCAGATGTAGTTTTCCTGGTGTCGGCAGTACATGAGATAAGGTCACATGCAGAGAAAATTCAGTTTTTAAGGGAATGCAAACGACTCTGCAAACCGGAAGGCCAGGTGATAATGGTAGAACACTTGCGTGACTTTCCGAATTTCATGGCTTTTACAGTAGGATTTACACATTTTTTTTCGCGATCAACCTGGAAAAAGGCCTTTAAAAGTGCAGGTTTTGTTACTTTTCAGGAGACCAAATTCACGCCCTTCATGTCGGTCTTTAACTGCAGACCCTAACGCGTTTCTATACAATGGAGATCCAACTTAAAATCATCGGCATACTTTTAATAGTCCTTGCGTTCGTGCACTTTATTTTTCCAAAGTATTTCAACTGGAAACAGGAGTGTAGTTCATTGAGTGTTATCAACCGGCAGTTGATGTATGTGCATGCATTCTTTATTGCGTTAATAGTTTTTTTAATAGGCGTACTTTGCCTGACGTCTGCACATGAACTTTTGAATACAAACCTGGGTAAAAATGTTTCACTAGGCCTTGCCATATTTTGGACAGCGCGATTATATGTACAGTTTTTCGGGTATACCTCGGAAGTATGGAGAGGAAAATCATTTGAAACAAAAGTTCATATCCTGTTTTCGATTTTCTGGACTTATTTAAGTATTACCTTTTTTGTGGCGTATTTTGTTTAAGGTAAGCTTTGACTGCTATACTATTATTGTCAACGTATGACTGGCCGTAAAAAAAGAGCTTTTTCAATTTGGGCATTTCTTACAATTTTGCTCGCTTTTATAATCATTAAACCGTGGTGCAATTCAGACAAAATTGAGTACGAAAAGCTTGAGAAATATTATAAAAACAACAAAGCACTGCACGCAAACATTTCCGACAGTTTAATTGCTTTCTGTAAAGAAAATCAAACAGAGGTGAAACTAAAAAAAGAAAATGCAGGAGAATTTAAATTCTCGTTCCATATCCTGGTTGATTTTGACAATACATTTTACCCGGTTTATTTTGATTCTGCGTTAAACAGGGTGGATCCAAAGCCTGAAAAAACAGCAAAGCACCGTATACCGTTTACCCTAATTAGAAGTTTCAAGACAAGTATATACCCGGCGATTGCGGCTGATTCGACGGAAACATTTTTTGCAAGCACTTGGTATGTAAAATTTCGGCCAGGCACGCAAGCTGACTTTCAATATGGGATAATGGTATCAGCAGATTCAATAGCACCGGCGGATTGTGACAGGAAAATATCATTTAATGTTTGTGTAGCGAAGAGTAATGCATACTAATTATTGGGAGATTACTTATTCAGGGTTGGTTTCACGCAGATTTTGCAGATGGAGCAGATTTTGCAGATTTGGATAAAATGTATCTGAGTAATCTGCTCCATCCGCGAAATCTGCGCGAAATGGTCTTCAATTCCAAAAACCTCTTGATTCCAAAAGGCAAAATCACCACCTGGAGAAATTCCCAGTAATGCTTTAACTTGAAAGCCCTCTTATGAATGAATCAGAAATTACTAAAATCAGCAAATTCTTAAGCCTGGTATTGCGGCATAAACCAGGGACAATCGAACTGCAACTCGATGAAAACGGCTGGGCAGACGTAACCGACCTGCTCGCCCGCATGAATAAGCATGGAATGGAAATAACAAAAGAGCTGCTGGTTTACGTCGTTGATACGAATAACAAAAAAAGATTTTCCTTCGACGATACCCAAACCAGGATAAGGGCCAACCAGGGTCATTCCATTGCAGTGGAACTTAATCTCCAGGAGGCGGATCCTCCGGAATATTTATACCATGGGACCAGTGAAAAAAACGTGGCATCCATATTAGCTACCGGTATTTCCAAAGGCTCCCGGCAACATGTACATTTAAGCATCGATAAAGAAACAGCAATCAATGTAGGTGCTCGCTATGGAAAACCGAGAATATTTGTTGTAGCCGCCCGCCAGATGAAGACTGATGGTTATACTTTCTATCTTTCAACAAACCATGTCTGGCTAATTGACTATGTTCCTGCCAAATATTTACAACTGCCGGAGCATAATAAATAGCGAGGGTGCATGTCTCCACGCACCCTGCTTATTGATCATCTCAAGACTACAACAAAACTTATTTTATTGGCTTCAGACAATTCGCTACCGTCCACGCACCAATTTTATTACCCATCTCCTGCCCTGCCTCGCATGAAAACCGGAAATGAATACCCGCTCTCACTCTTGAATCTGCATTTTCATTGGCCGCCTGCGAAAAACTATTGAAGCTCCTGATGGTGCCGGCAGGATAGGCTGTTGGGCTGGTCATACTAAAAGCTGTATTATCTCCAAGCAGCAAAGCCAATACAGTAGCCGCAGCATTACCCAATGCGCTATGTGTGGAAGGATAATCATGTACGGGTGGTGTGGGCTCCGACGGTTCCCAGCTTGCATCTGCCATGGTTGCATCATTGCCGTCATGACCTGCATTCCGGATAGCTGTGTAAGGTCGCCAGAAGTTGTAATGAAATTTGGAATCCCAGCCTGCTATATATGCATCCGCAATAGCCATATCGACCAATGCAAATAAACGTGCAGCTTCCAGCATATTCAGCTTCTGATTGGACACCACCGTTCTTGCCACCCGGTTCCACCCGGCTTCTGAAAATTCATACCAAAATTTGGCATATGCAGTTTGATCGAGCGTTCGCGTACTGCTGTTGACTTTACCTGTCTGCTTTACTTCTTCAAATGCCTTAGTATACTTATCCGATGTCAATGAGGGAAATGGTGCAGAGCGAAACTGGTTGCTTTTGCCAATCGCGAAGGGCTTTACGTCCTGCCAGTATGGAGCGAACACAAAATTAAAAGGTGCTACCACCTGGTATGCTCCGGGGTTATTTGCTGCTGGTATTTGCACGATGGGATTTCCTGCCGATCCATCGTTTGCCCGCTTATTAATAACCGCACGGGCTGCAGCTTTTCCAAGAGCAATACCTTTTGCTTTAGCATTACCTTCTTTCAGGCCGTTTAGTGCATTTTCCAAAACCGAATCGAGATATTTTTTATTTCCCGGGATCTCGTGTACCAATACTTCATACGAAGCAACTGCCGCCGCCGCAAAGGGATCTGCATTCTTATCCACCCCTGCAAAGGCATAGCGGCTGTATTTTTCCTCGATACCGTTCAATGCATCGTGGATGGCGAGGTGCACCATGGCATTGATGCGTGAAGCCATTAGGGAATGCTGGTATTGCGTACCACCGAATGCGTTAAAAGCAATTTCATTCCATTGCAATATGGCTACAGCGGATCGGCTGCTGACGGGCCTGGGCGAATCTTTGCTAAGATTCATAAACGAAAAAAGTCCAAAGGACGAAATGAATAAACTGATGATTAGAATTTTCTTAGTTAACATGGCTGATAATTTTAAGAAGCAAATGTGGGGGAAAGTAGGGGGTGGAAAAATAACCGACTTAGAGAAAGGTGGTAACCGATTTTGGGGAGGAGTGGTGATTGTCCTTATTGGTTTTTTTAACCACATAGCACCATAGCTACAAAGATCAACATAGACTTTTCGGATGTGGACTAATTCTTATCAGCGAGTTGGTGAAATGCGAGTGGTAAAAAGCTGTGTAGCAATTCCAATTTTCCTAAAAAAATAATAGTGATTTAGTTCAGAGCACCGAAATAAATCACTATTACTATTTAAACTTTTTTTATAACCTTATTTTTTATCTTTTATCACTTGGGCGCATACTGCACTCTCCCCGTTAAAAAGAACTGGTATTGCGCTTTACGTAACCTTCTTCTGATCGTTGCTATTTGTGTGGTAGTAAGCCCTTGTTTGCGGAGATGAGCTTTTAAAGGTTGCCAGTCGGCCTTTGCCGCCGCCGTTAAATCCGAAGCATCCCCTTTAATCTGGATTATTGTATTTCTTCCGCCATACGTACGGGAAGCAGTCATATGCCATTTTTCATCGACCATGATGGTAACTGCCCGCATGTATGCATTTCTCAACATTCCCCGAGTAAGGGGATTGGTTAATTTGAGATGTAATTTCCTACGTAACGCCTCTTTTACTTGTGCGCCGCCTGGCTGGTGGTCGGGAGTTAACTTATCACCCTTTTTACCCAAACGCACCATTACGCCATAAGAACCTACCTGATAATCTTTCACTCCACTGCTTGCAGGGCGGGCAGCCGCTGCTGGATTTTCATGAATATCGAATGGCAGCACCATTATCGCTGCAGATTTTTTTGTGATCTTCAGCACTCTACCCAACCCATCTTCATCCACGTAGCCGGTTGGATTTTGCTGCACGTATGCGTAAGGAGACCTGTTTATTTCATGGGGCACCTCCCATAACGGATCGACGCTCTCCCAGGTATTAATCTTAGTATCATAGTAGCGCGCGCCATAGTAATACAATCCCGTTTCCTCGTCTAGCTCTTTTGCATTATACAAATATGGGGTCCGCTCCCGGTTACTATGCTCTTCAATAAAGGTTTCGCCAAAAGGAAAGTATTCCAGGTGCTGGTATACCTCGCCCAATCGGTTTGTTACATAGGAGGTATTACCCAAATGATCATAATGATAATAAAACTGGAACGCTTCCTGATTCACTCCATTGCCCGCCGCTCCTCCTATATTGCCACCGTTATTACCGCCATTGTCTTTGCTGCCATTGCTTTTTCCATTTCCACTTTCACCTAATTTGCTTACGATCCTTTCCCCTTCTATATAAAAATGTTTCGTGTAGCCCCCGCTGCGCACCACCAAATAGGGATTGACATATACAGTATAATTTCCGATTCCCCCTGATTGAGCGACTTTTTTTCCATTAACCCTTACTGTTTGCCCCTGTCCTACGCTTTTTGTCACTCTGTCGCCCGAAGCATCATACGTATAGTTAAACATTTCGCCATTGTCTGATATGGAAGCAACCCTGTTTTCTTCGTCGCGAACTATATTCCTGTTTTGGGCACTTTTGTCATGTTTCCAGGCCGTCTGGTTACCGCTGGCGTCATATTTATATGCCTTATCCCCGACATGATCCGGAGCATGGGGCTTTGCCGCAGAATAGTTATAGATATAGGAATATGTCGTGGGATTCTGTACTACCCAATTATTTCCACCTTTACTTTTTCTTTCATGTACCTGGTTCTTGCTTAGAATACCATAGATATTATTATACGTCATTGCAAGGCTAAACCGATGTTCGTGACTGCTTCCACGGAATGAGCCACTGGCATTTGTGAGTCGATATAAATCATCATAAGTGTATTGGTATGTCGACGCACCTCCCATTAAATTGGCTGGCGGAACCGGGGCATTGTTAATTATGCTCGTAACATTCTCAGTTTTATCATACGTATATACATTGTCGAGCATCATGCGATTAGCAGCAGTTTTTGCAGTCATTTTTTGTAATCGCCGCCGACCCGGTTCAAATTCATAGGTCGTTTCTGTACCATTTCCGTACCGCATATACACCCGTTCCTCAAATTTGTCATATCCCGACTGTGGAATATAATTGTAAAGCATTCCATCTTTTGTACCGGTCATGCTTAACAATAAACCACCCACGTTGTATTTATAGTCCAGTTTTTCGCCATCAGGGTACAACATGGAAGTTAAGCGATGCCATGTATCATAATTCCACTCTGTAACATAATTAAGAGGTGCGCTACCCGGGATATTGATGACGCGGTTTATTTTTACTGTTTCTCCAAGGGAATTATAAAAAAATTCCTGAGTACCACTTCCATCCTGTTGCATTACAATCCGGCCTGCACGGTAAAATGGCGATCCAGTTCCACCATAAGTAAGTACCACATTATTTTGCGGATTTTTTGGGTATGAAATTTTTTGTATTCGTTCATGATCGTAGGTAAAAGTAACGCCATCCGTACCCTGGAGGTTTGCTGTTATCGTTTGCACCGGGTTACTATTCAAGTCATACTTATATGTCGATACACCAGCATCCGGATGGTTGACACTGGTTTTCCTTCCCATCTGGTCATAAGTATAAATAACCTGGTTTCCAAGGTCATCTTTCACTTTTATCAAGTCATCTACAGGGTTGTAGTCATAGCTCGTCCATACGTCATTGCCCTGCCTGTGTTGTTCTTTAGTAGCTTTAAGTAATCCCCTTACATTGGTATATTTTTCGACACTAATTCCATTTCCATCAATCAATTTGGATTTAAACTGTATGTGCCCGTCACGATCTTTATCAAACCCAAATTGCATGCTGTTCACACTCTTGTCCTGTAGTATCGAACTGGTAAGCCGATCCAGCACATCATACTTCAACTTTACGGGCAATTCGTCATCAACAGTCGTATTTAATATTCCAGTGGTTCCTTTTGCTTCCGTAATTGGGTATGACATCTTTATAATTCTGCCAAATGCATCGTATTCCTCTGCACCTGACACCTGCATTCTTTCCTGGTCATCTGTATGTGGACCAACAAAAATGGCAACGTCTTTCTTTCTTTGTATTTCACGGCCAAATCCATCACAGAATGTTGCCGTTTCAATATAGTTTGCAGGATGAGCCGGGTCAAAATGTTTAGCGGCTGCCCAGGGAATAATTGCATTGGGATGATACTCATATGACACAGTAAAGGCCTGACCCGATGCTATCTCCATCGGACCCTTTATAGTCAAAATTCTACCTTGAGCGTCCAGTGTGAATATAGTTTGCTGTCCATTCTGATCTGTTGTTGTCAATAATTCACCGAAACGTACATCGTATGTTGCACTACTGCTATAACCATAAGAATCGCTTGTGCTTGTTCTGTAAGTCTGAACTTCCGGATCATACTTAAAATTATAACTGAGGCGCTGACCGGCAGCATTTTGCGGCCTGGTGATCTTTACCATGTTTCCAAATGCATCAAACTGCATAGTGAATTTTGCCACTTCTCCTGACTGAAGGTGCTGGTTATTCTCGATTATATTTCCCGTATTGTTGTCAATCAATGTTGATTGACGACGATATACCACCCCACTACCCGAAGTGGTAATCGAACTGGGCACATTCATAATATGCCGTGCAGGCACCGAATGGTAAGTTGTAACCTCGGTCACATCATCTGCAGGGCCGGGGTCGCCAAAGTCGGTTGATGAGATTGTGTTTCCATGCAGATCATACGTAAATGTCTTTTGCGTTGCTTTTTGCGCTGTAGTAGTTCCCTCATAATACAATTCCTGTGTTGAGATCAGTGCGGGGAAGGCTGCACCATCATCGCTCATCTTAAACGCGTCGGGAAGCGTTAGTCCGTTGCTAATATCCTTTAGCTGATAACTGTAAATAGTCTCATTAAACTTATTTCCTGCTGCATCTTTAATAACTTCCGCCTTCAGTAAACCTCTTTCATAATAGCTGGCATTATTGTATTCTACTTCATGAATACGGTACACTTCGTCGCCGTTTTCTGTGTCGTGCTGAGTTGTAATAGTTTTCCCAAAGCCGTAAAACTCTCTTTCATGACGGTTATAACGTCCATTTTGATACTGGAAAGTTGTTCGCATACGATTGGCTCCATCTCCCTCAACGCCATCGTAAATATCCACGCTGGCCAATGTCCATACACTGAATGGCAGATCATACGTGTTACCAACACGTTTATAGTCCAGTGTAAAATTTGCTCCAAGAGGCCTTTTTACTTTCTTTAGCCTGTTTGTACGTTTGATTGTAGAGCGGGCTACCGATAATTTGCTATCGTCGTCCGACTGCAGGTAATCCGGAAATCCGTCGCCATCTATATCTTCAATTTGCACAACAGTTCGATCTGCACCTTGCGACACATGAAAGGAGGGATTGATGCATAATTTTACAACGGGCGTCACTGGTGTAATGGGTATGCCAATTGTAAATGCGCCATTGGCAGATTCGCCGGTAGCAACACCTTTGTGAAAGGAAGCGGCTCCACCCCATTCCACCGGATCTGCAAATCCATTTCCCTTATTGATTGCCACCATCAATGGTGAAACATCCGCAATGTAGTCAAGCAACCCATCACCATTCATGTCCTGCAATGTTCTTTTTGTTTCATTTTCCGTTCTTGAAAGACCGACACCCGCTGCGATACTATAGCTGCCTATGTTTATGCTCAGGCCCCCTCCATAGCTGATTGCACTGCCTTCGGCTATTGCCTCAAAACCCCATTGCACGGGTGCAAGAAAAGAATATCCGATATTTAATTCTACGGTACCATTGCGATGCACCCTGTCGGGAAGTTCATCGCCGTTGATGTCCATCCAGGCATATACCGCACTATCACTATTGTAATTGAATTCAACACCGATACCCGCTGAGTTGCCCGCCTGGCCACCTGCCTTAGCAGCTTTGGCGCCTTTTGGTGTGGAGCGGGAATTAGGGGAATTGGATTTAAGGAAAGTACCACCAAGCGTGGCACCCAGGGAATAGTGACCCGAATAACTCACAGCTTCAAAGGAAAAATTCTTTGCAGAGGATTCCAGTCCTCCATAAGGATATGTAAACTGAATTTTATCCGTTGATAAAATATCAGGATACCGGTCGCCATTCATATCCGAAAAATCATAAGAAAATCTTGTAAAGCCGGCACTCGCGCTAAAACCTACTGGATAAATTCCAACCGCGAAAGAAAAATTATCGGTACTTGATACTCTGTTGATGCCAACAGCACCCGATCCTGTACCGGGGTTGGAATTAGTAACCGGGTTTACCGGCAACAGGTTGTCCTTACCCATTCTTGATGCACTAAGCGTATCTTTTTTTACATAGGTAAGATTGTCGTATCCAATCCACGCTTGCTTTTCATTATGAGGGACGAGGTATATAAATTTGTCCTCTTTAGGTTTGTTGCCGCCTGCAGCATCATATATAGCCTGCATTTCTGTTGGATTGAGACCAGCCTTCAAATCTATTTTCGGTGGGTTAGGGTCTGTCAGCGACTCATCAAGGTGCAAATCCATTTCCTTTATTGGCTGTTTTGCACGATCCCGGTTTCCATTATACGCAAACTGGCCCCAATGCCTGTATAAGGGACCAAAAATGAAAGAAGTATCCAGCGTGTGCAGGCCACCACTAAAATTCTCCGCATCACCAGGATCTGCATCAATACGAACCGCAGATGAATTGAAAGTATTCGCGATATTCTGATCGGGGAGATGGTACTCGAAAAACAACCTGTCGCCCTTGCTTAGTATTAAAGAAAATTCAGGATGATCGGCTAAAGCGCCCGACGATACTGGAATAACCTGTTTTGCAATTAACTGATTTTGCTTTTTTATGGTAAAAACTACTTCCCCAGAATATAAGGAAAAATCAATACCGGGATTGGGCTGGATGGAAAAAGTGTCGCTTACCGGCGCTGTCCAGGGAAGCGTAGGCTGTATTGTCCGATTGTACGACCTGAAATCGACTGTAGGATAAAAATAAATTAATGGCCTGTTTTTACTATCAAACACTTGCGTAATAGCGGGATCCGCAGAGGAAACAAAATATACGTATGGATCCCATTGCAAAGATTTCCAGTCAATATTTGTATTAGAGGCGATACTAAATTTTAATTCATCACCCCGCAATACATCTTTAGTTATAACTATTGGAATATTAGCGCTCACATTCCAGGCCAACGTTTGTTGAAGCAATGTCGATTCTATATTATTTGACTTTCTTGTAATTTTTATGGTGATATCGTCGGATGTGACTGGTTTAACGAAGTTGCCTGTAATACGTACCTGTCCATCTATGCCGATACCCGTAGCGGTATTGGATGAAAGTAAAAAATCGTCGTCTGCCTTAAACTGGTACACGGGGAGCGCATTCGCATCGTTCAAACCCACTATGTGTTGCGCATAAGTAATTTGTGGTACCCAAATTACACGATCATACGCCCCGTTAACTTTCGATTGAACACGGAAGTAGATCTTCTCACCTTTTTTAACAGGAATAGCATTAACTCCAACAGGATTTTTCGGAACAAAATCGTCCTCCTTAATTTCCGTCGACCACAATTCGCTCTCTTTATGTTCAATAGCTATGCGCACACCGTCATCAAACGCATAGGACTTTGCGTCGGGGCTCAAATCACGATGTAAAGCGACGGCACCTGTTATACTTATTGTACCGTTGATCGGAGCTTTCCACACCCTGACAATATCATGCAATGGATTATCATCAATTGCTTTTTCCAACGCCTGGGGATCGTGTGTTACCAGGTTGGAAGCAATACCCGATTCAGCATTTATGACACTTGGTGAATCACCACTTGATTCCGAAAAATGAGGCTCTCCTAAAGAATCGATATAATTAAAAAACACTTTCCCATCTTTAACTATGTCCATCAACATATCCCCATTTACGTCGGAAAAGTATACAGAGGTTATATCTTCCGTGTGTGTATAATCAAAGCCTGCAAAAATCCCAAAATGAGACTCTAGTCCAACATCGGCTACAAAGGTCTCGCCACGGTTAAATTCATCTATATCGTGAATTGCCTGGATTTCCCCAAATGTTGAATCACCTCCCGGTACAGATTTGTTGGCCCGAAAAAATAAAGCCCCATTCTTTTTATACACTTTGTCTAACAGCCCATCGCCATTTATGTCTATAAGGGCCAGCATGCCCTCGTTTCTTGTATAACTAAATCCAAAATTTACCCCGGCAGTATTCGTCTTCATCGCAAGGTTAGCATCAATGGGTCCTGCAGTAATGGCTAAGCCGAATCCCCCGCCAATTGCTTTGTTGCCACTAAGCATCGACGCATTGTCATTAAACAAGGGGATTGGATTTAAAAATGTGCCCTTAACATTATCATTTCCCGGTTCCCACTTTGTTGACGTCAATAAAGGTTTGAAGGTCCCATTTTCATTCACATCATTGTAATACTCAAAGTCGTGAGTATAAAAGAGCTTACCTTCTGCATCGAAAGTGGAAATACTTTGCAGGAGTGTTTTGTAAAATGCTCCATGTGTATATTTCAACTCATAACTGCGAATATTCTTCTTATCATACTTTACCTTAATTATCCTTAACAAATCGGCTGTTACGCGCTTAAATCCAAGGCGCCCGTTAATGATTACATCGGTCCTTCTCCCTTCACCCAGTTGGGTACCACGAATAAATTCCACAGTGTATTTTCCTTCTGCGTTATCATGGCCGGTATAACTGATGGAAGTAAGATAAAGCTCAAAGCCATCTTTTCTATCTCCAATTCCACCATCAGCTACATTTTCATAACGATATTTAATAAAATTTCCATTGGCATCCCTGCTTTCGGTAAGCGCCCAGTGGGCAATATTTCCGTTAACATCGGTAAGTACTGCACTTGCATCAAGTGCCCCATCAGTTGTACCCCCAAACAATTTACGTGTACCATTCTTTTCAACTACTTCCCACCAATAGTTTTTAGGAT
The DNA here is from genome assembly GCA_965652975.1 of uncultured Chitinophagaceae bacterium. Taxonomy (GTDB): domain Bacteria; phylum Bacteroidota; class Bacteroidia; order Chitinophagales; family Chitinophagaceae; genus CADEDV01. Next base: position 20,438 of record CBFGYO010000043.1, read on the forward strand.
TATCACCATGTCTTGTAATTTTTGAAAAATCTCCCTCGATCCTGTGGTGAAATTTTCTATCTGGCTGCCTTGGAATCGCTTTTGAACGATGTGCTACCGGACTCAACTGCATTCCATTCAATAAATATGTTTCGGTTTCGTTTGTGGCTTCGTACCTGGGCACACCCCAACGTGTTTCAAGTGTAACAGCTTCTGTTGACAATGCCCAATCAAGGCCTAACCATCCGTTTCCTCCATCACTATTATAACCAAGAACAATGTCCGGTTGCATTCCCAGGCGCCCCGCTGGCAACATGATAGGGAATGACAATAATGCAGCACCTGTTTCGCTCGCACTCGGTGGTTCTATCACCGTAATTCGTTCAGCAGGATTAGCCATGCTGAGTGCAGTAATTGAATTAGGAATAAAATTCCCGGCTTCGTTACTACCTGGTAAAGGAGGCTCTTGCTGCCCCTGGATTGCAACCACTTTTACTGTTGTCTTAATCAGTTTATCGAGGTTTACTTTTCCCTCAATTTGCCGTATAGACTCGAGAGCGTTGCCGGATGTAGAGTTTGCGCTGATGACATCAACAGCCGCATATGAACAAATCGAAATGGCAAATAACGTAAGGAGGTGGTGAAGTCTCATGATCGTAAAGTTGATGGATGTGCTTGTAGTTGTTGTTGGGTATCGCTTACTGAAGTATCAGCATTCGGTATAATTCCGAATGCGACGTTTTCAATTTAACCGTGTAGGAACCTGCAGGTGCTTTGAGCATTCCCGAGAAAAGGTAGGTTGAGCTTCCACTACCTTTCCAGGTTTCTATTAATCGATATGACAGATCGTATATCTGAATAATTATATCCCCCGGTTTATCGAGATTAACCGATAGTTTATACTGACCGTTAGAAACCGGGTTAGGATAAAGTTGGAATTGAATAAATGGAACCTGTGGGTTTTTATTATTCGGGTGACTTTCAGCGAAAGAAGTATTTTTCAATCCAAAAGTAAAAACATCGCTTCCTGAACCGTCTGTATCCCATGCCACGTTGTTAAAGGTAGCAATCCCATCTGCTGATATACTATCAACTTTAAGATAGGTGCGCTGAGTTGAAGAAAAATCTCCTGTTCCTGTCCGGTCAATTACCAGGTACATCACGCGTTCATTCAATAATTGAGGAAACAACTTCTTTATATCAACTTTCACTTGGGTAAAATTCGAACTGATGTTTTTGCCTGAAGCTGTCATTACCCAGTTGGTTTCCAAATGCTGGAAGTTATCATCAGTGTTTGCAAGGGCAAAGCCTTTACCGTTATCACCCCAAATAAGATATTCTTCGTTATTCAACACACCTTGATTCAGAGCGTTGGACGGAGCTATTGGCTGAACACCGATTGTCAGCAACCCCGGGATACTACTACTTGTGCTCTGTTTTTGGTATAAATTAGATTGATCGTCTCTCCCGATGCCAGTAACATTATTGGAATGGCTTTTTTGGCTTTCATAATTCCAAACGATTTTACCTTTTGAACTTACGTAATTCTTTACCAGTCCAATTCCATACTTCAAGGCCAGGTAACTTTCTATTTTATCGATTTCACTTTCGTCCAAAATCCTGTCATAGCAGATTATTTCGGGAATAAGCGCTGATTGTGTCATGCCTGTTTTGTCAACCTCATTACTGCCTAGCTGAATAATACCATCGCTCACTAAATCAACTGGAGCATGCTGGTTAATATTGAAGGCTGTATATGTATGAATATAAGGTTGTGGTTTTCCCGTAGGCATTACAGACGAACCGCTCGGGAAAAGCAGCCTGGAACCCCCACTGGTACTGGATACCTGATCTGTTGACAGCGCCAGATCGCCGAAATCACCCTTCAGTTTCCAAATGGGTAACTCTACCGCATTGTTTGCTCCCATATAAACAGTAAGTACCGTGATCCTGCGCAACGAATTAAGTTTTGATGGCAGACTTACATTCATCTTGCCGTTATCTACTGCTATTGCGGGATTAAAATTTAGGTTATTCGTGGCCGTGATACCCGATGATGATGCTGACCGCAACCAAAAGGATTGACCTTCAATGCCTCCGGGAGACTGGGCTATAAGATTGCAGGACAAAAAAAGTAGTGCTGGTAAAAGCACCCTTGAGAGGCGTTTCTTACTCATGATTTTCTTTTTTGGATAAATAGGTGGATTAGAAAATCTTAGTTATACGATAAGATACGCATGTAAATTTATGGATGGCTACACATTAAATTTAGATAAATTTAATTACTAAAAAAAGACATAATAATATTAAAAATGCCTGGAAACGTTCAAGTGTACAAAGCAACTACCGCAGTTCCTCTCAAAAAGTTCCTGTAGGTATCTTTAGGATTGTCCACCATAATAAAATCCTACCTTCAACTATGCGAAATTACTTTTTCCTGCTGCTCATCGTTTTCTGTAAGTCATTTGCATTTTCCCAATCCATCCACCGCCTCGACAATACCCTCATCACGGCTAACCAATTGGACAATAAAGTCACTCAACTGATGAACGACGCTTCGGTGACCGGTATGGCGCTTACCATATTCAATGAAAACAAGCCCGTTTATCACAAACTATTCGGTGTAAAAAACGCAACTACTCAGGCGCCCCTTGAAACTAACACCAATATATATGGTGCCTCACTCAGCAAGTCTGTTTTTGCAGTGCTGGTAATGAAATTAGTAGAAGAAAAGGTAATCAATCTCGACAAACCTTTACAGGATTACTTACCAAAACCTGTATATGAATATGGAAAAGGAACAAGCTGGAATCAGGATTATACTTCTTTGAAGCAAGACAGCCAATATCGCAAAATAACGGCACGTCATTGCCTGAGTCATTCATCAGGATTTGCTAACTGGCGCTGGTTTGAACCAGACCAGAAACTACATGTGCATTTCGAACCTGGAACTCAATACAGTTATTCAGGCGAAGGCCTCTGCTACCTCCAATTTATTATTGAAAAGCTCACCGGTAAATCGTTAAATGAATTAATGCAGGAAAAAGTGTTCGGACCCGCGGGTATGAAAAATTCGTCTTACACCTGGCAACCGGAATATGAAAACAATTACTCCGTTGGTCATGATACCACAGGCAAACCATATCCAAAGGACAAAGATAATGCCCCACGCTCGGCGAGTACACTGGAAACCACTCCGGAAGATTACAAACTTTTCACCGCTGCTTTATTGCAGAAAAAAATATTGAAAGCTTCCACCTTAGATTCGCTATTCAAGCCACAATTGCGAATCCATAGCCGCGTTCAAATGGGTCCGGATACATGGAAAGATTCAACTTCTGAGAATGATAATATCCAGCTTGCCTATGCCCTGGGCTGGGGAAGGCTGCAAACGCCTTACGGTTATGGTGTGTTCAAAGAAGGCCATGGAGATGGGTTCCAGCATTACTCAATACTTTTTCCCGAAAAGAAGTTGGGAATTATTATGCTAACGAATAGTGACAATGGCGAAAGTATATTTAAGGAACTACTGGAATTTACAATTGGAGACACATTTACACCATGGAAATGGCAACGCTATTTTCCTTACGATAAAAATAAAAGATAAAAGTCCCTATCGGGGGGATATTCGATCCTCAGCTTATACCCTTGTAGATCGCGGTAATTTAATCCCACAAGTATATAGTCGAATCTTTCTTCAAAGGAATCTCCTGCCCAAACTCAGCATTGAAAATAACCGGGAATAGATTTACCAAAGACATACTATCATAAAACTGGCGGTAATTGCCCGTTGGAAGTAACACCGCAGTGAGGTTTTCAAAACAATATTTCCGATCTTCTTTCTTTCCATAATACCGGAAACCATGATCTCCTGCGAGTATGATCACAGTAGGCGAGGCAGAAACACTGAGAATACTATCCGTTAATTTTAGTATTTCCCCGTTGCAGTATTGGAGGTACTCAACATAGTTTTGTTTACTGTGCTGCTTTCCTTCCACCAGGCTATCGTAAGGAAGCGCCCTTCCCCTACTATCGAAATAATAGGGATAATGTGGCATCATCAGGTGCGTATAAATGAATTTAGGGGATGGTTTTGAAGGCGCTGAACGGGTAAGTTCTGAAAAAGTATTGTTGTTGTGAAGATGCTCGTAAATAATCTTTTTGCTAATCGGCTTAATTTTCCATTTGCCCGTACCGATATTAAAGGAAATGTCCTTCCATATCCTGCTAAGAAATGTTTGCGATGTAATCAGCCTGGTTCGGGTTGACAAAAAATTGTCGCTGTGGATGGCAGGCTGTCCCTCAAAATCAAAAATGGAATAATTATAAAATTTGTACCCGTTAGCTTCGAGAAAATTTAAAACATTGCTCTTCCTGATCATCTGGTAACAATTATTCAGGTTGCCCGGTCCCTTTGTCTCCATATCCAGTTCGAGATATCGCATATTAAGTAGCGAAGCCAGGGAAAAAGGTGTGTAATTATAATTGCTGCGGCTATTGGCGGCCACGTAAAAATTCCGGTTCCTGAGTTCTTTCTCAAATGGGGAGTTGTCGAAGGCAAATTGTCCTTTTAATGCATTGTTGCCAGAATAACCATCGAGAATAATGAAATAGATATCGGGTCGTCGACAGGTGTCGCACACAATCTTTTCAATATTCATCGAAGCGGTGGAATTGTCTTGCTCCTGTATTTTATTCCCCAACCAAACAATATCAACTACTATCAATATTATTAACAGCATGTTCAGGTATAAGGTGAGGCGCGCTAGCGGTTTCTTTGTCCGTTTCAACCAAATGATTAAAAGTATAAAAAGGAGGACACTAACCGGAAGTATAAAGCTATAGCGGGCAATAAAAGTATCCGTAAAATGTTTTCTCAAAAGATCCTGGATGCTTCCAAAGAAGAAATGATATGCCAACAAGGCAAATGCAATAAGGGATGCCTTAGCAATGCTGCGAAAGTATAACCAGGAAATAAAGGCGATGACTAAAGCAGCCAGAATGTAAAAAATTGTAAGCACCAGGCACTCTTTCACCCGTACAGAATCATAATTTTCGGTATAGCCGTGAAGCACAAAAAAGATCGGAAGTAGTAGAAGAAAGAAAGGATATTTCTTTAGGAGGCTCATATTTTTCATCGATCCCCTGTAGAATTCAAGTAGTGGGACTTTTTCACAATTTACGGTTTAGACAAACACCACTAGCTGAAACTGCCATCGACTTTGATAATCAACTTTGCGCCCTTTGCGTCATCTTAGCGCTCTTTTTGCGTCCAAATTTTGCTTAAAAATATCTGCCAGGATCCAGTATAAGTGTTTAATTATTTTTAGAATACCCAAATTATATTTATTCTTGTTCGCGTTTAATAATAAGGAGCTCAGGCAAGAAACCTGGCGCAACTTGATAAGGACACTATAACTTTAAATGCCACGACATTTATTTATAGATTTCCTGATGATGCGGATTGTGACTTCGAGGTAAAATTCTATAAAGGCTTTGCATATATAAAATATATCAATGGCTTTTGCCAGGGATACTTTGGACATAACGCAACTGTAGAGGGCATTTTTTTAAAAGCGAAATAACAGATGCTGCGATCGTCAACCGCATACCTATGTTTATAATGTTCTTAAAACTCATTACCAGTTTATGAGATGGATCTTTCTTATATTTTTTACCCTTTCCACATTAAATTCATTTACCCAGGACACTGCTACAATTGAATTTGCCCAGGTCTTCTATAATAATGCCTGGCGCATCATTGACAGGCAAGGCAAATTTATATTGAACCTTGAAACTGGTGCGGGCCCCTACGAAAATCTATGTTTTGGCGACAAACTCGCTATTAGTTATAAGAATAAAAAGTACGGCTTTATCAACTTTTCAAATAAACAGGTAATCCCAAATAAATTTGATGGGGTGCATTGTTTCGTGTACGGCTATGCGCCCGCAGCAATCGGCAACAAATGGGGTATTATAAATAAGACAGGAAAATTCGTGGTTCAACCTATCTATGATTATGTCGGCATATTTGACGATCAAAAACGGGCACCTGTAATCAAGGATAATAAAATTGGCTTTGTCGATACTACCGGCAAGCTTGTAGTCCCATTTAAATATTATTGGACAAGATCATTATCTACTTTTCCTGATTACCCTATTCTCCTTCATGGACTTATTTGCATTGTCGAAGCGGATGATCCGGATAAATTGGACGAACGCAAAATGGGTTGTATTAATTCCCGGGGAGAAATGGTTATCCCTGCTGTTTACGAATATATTTCCTGGTTTTTTGACGGAGTTGCCACTGCAAAAAAAGATGGCAAAATATTACTTATTGATACTTTAGGTAATATCGTACTTGAGCCCAAGGGAGTTGATTACGGATCCTTATATTTTGAGAACGGCTATTCTGTTTTTCATAAACCAGGTGTAGGCTCAGGAATGATCAAAAGAAACGGTGAAATAATATTAGAGGCAAAATATAACGGGGTAAACGCGTTCGCCCAGGGGTATGCGGCCGTTCAAATTAGCGCTGATGAAAAAGGAGTAAAATCAGGTTTCATAGATACAACAGGGAGATTTGTATTCGACAGGACATTTGGACAAATAAAAAGTTTTCGTGAAGGATATGCGGCAGTTGAAATCGATAACAAGTGGGGATTTATTGACAGGACTGGCAAAACGGTGATAGCGCCTAAATACTTCGTCGTAATGGACTTTAATGAGGGACTGGCAGCAGTTGGAGTAAAGTCAAACGGGCAAATACGCTACGGATACATCGATACCACCGGCAAATTTGTTTTACCACCTATCTACAACGACGCAAATTATTTTGAGTATGGGCTGGCACCTGTGAAGATTGGGAATAATTTTGGTTTCATAGACAAGACTGGAAAAGTTGTGATTGCGCCTAAGTTTAAAAACGCTTTCGGTTTCCAGAGGGAGACATTAGGGTGG
>CBFGYO010000044.1:0-26428 GCA_965652975.1 uncultured Chitinophagaceae bacterium
ACAATGGTACCGCAATTGAGACAGTCTTTTTCTTTTCGCTGCGGAATATGAGACACTTATAATTTTTTCTAAAAATAAGTACAAAAAGATACAAGGTGCTGATTCTTTTACGTTAGTGTGAACAAATCTGGTATTTTTGAGGTATAAATCTATATCGCACTGATGAAAAACATACTACTCGTATCCGCCCTCCTGGCCGCAGGGTCGCTGAACGCCCAATATTTTTACAACGATATTATCGGCACAGGCGAAACCAATCGCCAAATGCAAACATATCTTGCCAATAAGGTAAGTACCGTTACCGCAACGGGGTATGACCAGCGAGGTGTAAAGGCATCGGATTATTCCGAGTACCACGAGGTGAGGGAAAACGGCAGGGCCCTGAAAGCATCCTCCATCATAAACATGAATAAAGCCATCATCTATTCCCGCTTTGATGACAAGGGAAGGGTGATCAGCATGACCGATTCGTCTGGTGAGCTACAAAGCGTTACCCGCTATACCTATGATGCCGCCGGGCGGCTTACGCATGTAGAAAATATGATAAAAGACTCAGCAAATGATTTTAACCAGTCAGAAGTACATGAATGGCATTATAATGCTGCTGGCAAACCAGAAAGAATGTGGCGAATTATCAAGGCAAGTACTGCCGCAGCTCCCGATAGCATCGAAGTGCGGTTTGTAACCGATGAAGATGGCAATACCGGTGAGGAAAGAACTTACCGCAAAGGATTTGAAACAGGTTACCTGTATTACTATTACGACGACAAAAACAGGCTAAGTGATATAGTGCGGTATAATACCAAACTGAAGAAGCTGTTGCCCGACCTCATGTTTGAATACGACGACAATGATCGTGTGATCCAAAAAATAACAACTGTCTCCAACCTCACGATGGGCGGATACCTGATCTGGCGCTACATTTTTAACGACAAGGGTCTGAAATCAAAAGAAGCGCTGTTCAATAAAGACAAGGAGCTGACCGGGAAGATTGATTATACTTATACCTTCAGGCAGTAAATGTGGAAACATGAAAGTGTGGAAATGTGAAAATTGATTTTCATATTTACGCTGCTTCACTCTACAATCTTATCACTTATTTCCCTGAGCAAATTTTCTTTTTCCATGTATTTTTCCAGTAATACAAGTTGATTGCTGGCGCGGTTAAGATTTTGCCCGGCATACGCAGCTTTGTAATACCGATCATTATTAAAATAATCAGTCAGGAACCGGAGCGTTTGCATATAGATGATGAACTTTCCCGCATAAAAGAAATGGTCTTTTTCTTCATTCGTCAATTCATTCTTCATTTCCCTGTAATACTCGCCGACAATCGCCTCATAAAAATCTTCCCGGATGCAAATTTTACTTTCATCCCTCTCTTCTTCGCTTACGGGTGAAAGGTAGGTGCGCATCATATCCCCTACATCGGAAATGAAATAGCCTGGCATTATCGTGTCAAGATCAATTACACAAATTGCCTCGCCCGATGTATCAAATAACACGTTACTTATCTTGGTATCGTGATGAGTAACTCTTTTGCGAAACGCTGAGCTCCTTGTAATTTTTTCATACTCTGTCACTATTGAAGATAATTGCATAATGCGCTTCACCATTTCTTCGCATTCCAGTACACGTCTTCTATTCCCATTTATAAGCGACAATTCAAACTGCGAAAATCTGTCAGATAAGTTGTGGAACGACGGAATTGTAATATTCAACGTCGTACAATCAAAACCTGTAAGTAATGAGGTGAACTTCCCAAACTGGGCAGCCGCTTTACCAGCCTGCCCGGCGTCCTGCACTACGTCAACTGTAGTAGAGTTACTGACAAATGGAAACAGGCGATAACAGCCGCTTTGATCTTCATAAGTATCCTGCCCGGCGGACGTGGTGAGTGGTGCTACAAAAGCATAACCAGGGTGCTCCTGTTTAAGGAATTCACTTACCTTCCTGATATTGCATGATATCAATGCTGGTTTGGGAAAAACTTCGGTATTGATCTTCTGGAGAATAAATTTTCGGCCGGGCAATTCTACTTTCCAGGTGTGATTGATAAGGCCGTTGCCATAAGGCGTTACCTTCATCATGTCCTCTTCCAATCCAAAAGCCTGCAATGCTAATCTGGACATACTATAGCTAGTTAATTTTTTAGTATTGATCATCCAACCCAAAAACTGGTTTACGTTTCTTCCATTTTCCGCCCGTAAAGTCTGGAAATTTTATAGTTGTATTGCCTGAAGCAATCGACTGTTCGCTCAACGGGGTAATTGCGCTCCAGGCAGCAGCGTCATAAACATCCATTTTTGTTGGCTCACCACGACGAACTGATTCTATAAAAGAATGGATAACAAAAAAATCGATTCCGCCATGCCCTGCATCCTGCGACTCTTTGATCCACCTCGTCCACAAGGGATGGTCATACTTATCAAACCACTCTTTTTGTGCATCCCATTGGTGGCTTTTGGCAGACTTACCTTCCAGGTAAATACTTTTATTTACATCCATCCAGATTCCTTCAGTACCCTGCACACGGAAGCCGATGGAATATGGCCGGGGAAGGTTAGTGTCATGCTGAAGCAAAACAGTTTCGCCATTGGCACAATTAATTTGGGTGGTAACTACATCGCCGAGCCGAAACTTAATCGCTGCATTGGGATGTGTGGCGCCGGCCTTCTTCACAATGTAATCATGCAATCCCCTCGCTTTGGATGAGAATGAATTTAAAGACACAAAATTATTTCCCCTGTTGATGTTGAGTAGATGAGCTACAGGGCCAATGCCATGTGTTGGGTATAAGTCACCATTTCTATTCACCGAATGTGCGGTACGCCACTTTGCCTCCGAAAAACCTTTCTCCCCAAATTCTACTCCTCCACCGTAAGGTTGTGTGCCATTGTTGAATTTCACTTCCCGAAGATCATGCTGGTAGCCTGCCTGTAAATGAATGAGCTCGCCAAATAAACCCTGTCGCACCATGTTCAACACTGCCATCACATCCCTGCGGTAACATACATTCTCCAACATCATCACCTGCGCATTGTATTTTTCGGCTGCCTTTACCACATCCCAGTGGTCCTGCAGGGTAATCCCAAGTACCACCTCTGTACCGACGTATTTAAGCCCGGATTCGATACTTCCAATGATCATTGGCTTGTGCCACTCCCAGGGAGTTGAAATAATAACCGTGTCCAGCTTTTCCTTCTCCAATAATTTCTTCCAGGCATAATCATCTCCTGTATAAATTTTTGGCTGTTTTTTGTGGTTTTTTATAAACAGGTCAGTTGCCGACCGAAGCATGCGCTGATCGATATCAGCAATGGCAACTACCTCCACATCTGACCTCCTTAGTAATAACGAAAGATGGTCCTGTCCCCTAAGTCCTACACCGATTAGTCCCACGCGGACTGGTGTAACCACTTTCTCGCGGGCGAGAAGTGGAAGCGCGGCAAGCGAGGCGGTAGCCATACCGGTTTTTCTAATAAACTCTTTCCTGATCATGTGCATATATATTAAAGATTACAGGCTATCGGTTTGAAAAATAGGCATAATAACCGCACTATTGCTATGCAAACGGTTGTCTGATTTTAAAAAAATCATGTAAAAACGGTAGGTGAGATAGTCTCAAAAAAAGAAAAACGTGATTTTTTTATTTCAAGTTTCCCTTGGTGAGGGAATGATAACGATGGAATTATAGTAACGCACACTTTTTCCACCAGAGCTTTTTGAAAGTTGGCACAAAAATTAATAATATAGTTATTGCAGCGATGCCTTATTGCCACAGCATCGCAACTTATTAACCGGGTTCCTGGTAGTGAAGCTCAATACATTTTAAAAATGATACGGAGAAAAAGTCTTTTGTAACACAAAGGAAATATGGCTATAGATAAATATATACTTCTGATAGATGACGATGCGGATGAACTCGAAATTTTTACTGACGCATTAAACAAACTGCAGTTATCTGTTAGTTTTTATTGCGAACAGGTCGGCACAATTGACGACGCCATGATTTTTTTAAAAAAGATCAGGCCGGATTTTATATTTCTAGACTTTAATATGCCGCTAAAGAATGGATTGGATGGCCTGGAAGAAATCAAGCGCATTAAAAATTATTCGGGCATCCCTATAATTCTTTATTCCGGCTTTATTGATGAAGAAATAGATAAAAAAGCCATGGACATGGGAGCGTCGGCATGCCTGCGTAAACCTTATCATACGCGCACGCTTACCTATAAATTAAGTACAATATTACAATAGATAGCAAGGTATACCTGCACTACCGCTCTATTGTTGTTTTTCACAAACGGAGTGTATTCAACTCCGTTCTCACCGGTTTTCAACCTGTGATTTAGCGTTTCGTGTGTTTGTAGCCATCATCTCCGATTCGAGTTTAGCTAGTTGCCTTTCCACCAGTTTGATTTCATCAAAGATTTTGCGTGTATGAGCAAAGGGTTTATCTGCTTTTAACGCCTCATGGTACTGCTTGTGCAAAATTGAAAGTTGTGTCCGAATATTCCCTAATTCCCTGTATGTGGAAAGTAATTGCATGCAGCAGTTTGAAATAAAAAAGTATTGGGGATCATTGACAGTGTAGGCTCTTGTGCGCCTTGCCAAGTACCCTAAACTAATAAGTTTTAAATAGTCTGCAAATTATTTTTCAATTAAAATTCCCCCTGCATTTTAAGTGTAAAAAGCACATAATTCCATTCGGCGGGTGGCAGGATAATTGTCACTAAAATGTATGCAAATTGTTGTTGCTTGAAAACAAAATACTGCTGCCAAATAAAGTTACGGACAAAAAAACTGGTGCCTCTCTGCCGCAGCACAGTGAAAATCACTCATTAAATTTTTAAAGAAATGATAGCGCATCTTGAAAAAAAGCCTGTGCCCCTTCATTTCGAACATGAAGGTGTTGAATACAATGGCGAAGGAATTCCCGTACCGGGAACATGCCATGAAGGCGTTTGTTATAAACTGGATATAATTTTAAATGGAACACATTTTGGCATTCTTCATCGCTTAAGCAATTCCTGGAAAACCGAAGGAGTAGATGATAACGCTTTAATTAAAAAGATCGGTGATGTTTTGATGCTATGGTATGAGTGAGTTGTTAAAGCTGTCGATTAACAGAAGATATTACACTAAAATGATTGTATAACGCTGCTAAACCAATAGTTTTGTTTTTTACCCGGGCGTTCTGCCTGCCGGAGAAAATACATCCTCTAACCTTTACTGGCTTCCTAAACCATTTTGGCAAACACAACCCTGTTTACTAAATTAACCAACATGAAGAAGCATATTTTTCTCGTTGACAATGATGATGCTACTATAAGAATGTTTTCCGCCGCCCTGAATGAACTTGGCTCGACCTATAAATGTACATGTGCAGAAAATGCTCGCCATGCTGTGAGTATTTTGCAGTATCTTACACCGGATGTAATAATTACCAACAACCGTAATCCCGAACCCAATGGATTACAGTTGCTTGAAGAAATAAAGAAGATTAACCGGCTGGCTACAATCCCTTTTTACCTTTACGCTTCCGGTGTGAATAACGAACTTCAGAAAAAAGTCGTTTCCCTCGGCGGAAACGGATGTATCGAAAAACCAAAATCCATATTCAGGCTGATGCAAGTATTGCAAAGGCTATTCAGGCAGGCGATTACACCTTCGAGGTTTTTTAAATAGTCACCAGGCTGCTTAGTGTAGAAATCTTTCCCCGTGAAATTGGTAGACTGATCCGGAAATACATTTATCAAGACGCATTTATATGCCTAATAACAAGGGCATAGTAATTGCTATTTAAACAAAACAAATGGTTAAAAAATCAAGCATACAGAAAATTAAGATCATTTCTTATCTCCAGAATGTGAAGCTTAATAGCATTAAGCCATTCATGGAGCGGCCTTCAACAGACCGCATCCTGGAAGAACAGGAAAAGAAAAATGAGCTCTGCGCCGCAGACTTATTCTCCCTTTTCACTGCAGACATCATCAAGGAAAAAGTGATTTTCACCCGGTAGATTAAGGCCGTTAGATTTAAAGTGAGAGTGATCAGGCAACTAGTTTTGGAACACCAATCCAAAACTTTCTTCATTTAAGATATCTTTCCAATTACCTATCAGGGTTTTATAGGCCTCCCCTACGGGCATGATCTTGCGATCCAGGTCGTACAGCCCCAACTCATTCACGTGTCCGGCATCATTACGCAGGGCAGAATCCCAATCCACCTGGTGCAGCAGACTATACCACGTAAATCCAATAATGGGTATCCCGTCGTGTTTAAGTCGATGCACATTGGCCCATTGCTTCAGTAACCACTCTTTGCACGCCGGCATTTTGATATTGGTTTCGGTATGCATGATCGGCAACTTGTAACGCTTGTAATACTGGCTGGTAATCACGTAATAGCCAAAGATTTCACCGGCAGCCTGCGTCATACCATTTGGAAAAACAAGATGCTCATTGGTTACATAATAGTCATTACCCATAATACATCTCGCCTTCACCTGGTTGTTAGCAAACCACTTGTACTCTTCTTTGGTCATTCCATTGCTGAGCAGGTACTCGTACATGGTTACGTTCAACGGATAACCGTATGTAAGATCCAGGGATAAAAACCTTTTCTGGTTGAGGAAACGCGCCAGCGGAACTGCGGACGGATCCATCGCATGAAAATACTCTGACGATTCGCTTTGTATAAAGGTCGCTTCGGGCTGCACTTTGAGGATTTCGTGCATGGCCATCACGTTTGCCTTACAGAGATTTTTCAGGGCGTTTACAAATGCCTCATCCGATTGCAGGCATTCGTTCCACCACCCATATTGTGCGGAAAACATCGCAGCGATAAAAATTTCATTGATAGGCGTATATAATTGCAGATCTGGAAAACGCCTGGCAAAAGCGCCAGCATACTCAGCAAAATATTCGGGGAAATCCGGGTTCTGGAAATTACCTAACCAGTCTGGTACTCCGAAATGACAGAGATCAACGATCGGAGTAATATGCATACGTTTCAGCTCATTGAAGGTTTCATCAGTAAATGCCCAATCATATTTACCGGGAGCCTGGTGAGCGCGATAATAGGGAGCACCATACCGGAGAAATTCAATCCCAAGGTCCTTCACAAGGCCAAAATCCTCTCTCCACTTTTCATAGTGGCAGGTTTTTTCCATTTCATCTACGCGCTTGATACTACCGTCAGGAAGTCGAATCGTGGGATAACTGTTTTCGATTCCTGTTGAGAACATGAATTTATTACCGGGCATGCATTGTTGTTTTTAAACCTCTTGTTGTTCGAAATATCGTACCAATGCACTATCCAGCGTCGGTAATTTTAATCCTTTTTCACTTTGCAATACACTGTATAGGGGCCGGTTGGCTTTCCAGCCAAGTGTATCCAGCGGTAACGATCTTATCATGTCTTTCTTACTGCCTGTTCTGGCCGCAATTTCGTGACCAAAATCTGCCCAACTCATTTTCCCCTCATTGGTCAGGTGCCATATTCCTTTTTCATTATCTATCAATAAATCGAGCGAGGCATTGGCCAGATCGGGAACGTAAGTTGGCGAAACGATTACATCACTCGGCACCTCCAATGTACGGCCATTCTTTAACGACTCGATTACCTGGAACACAAAATTATATCTATCCCAGGGACCAAAGAATGCGCTGGTACGGATGATCAATGATTCGGGGAAAGCAGTAAGTGTGTTTTTTTCACCTGCTGCCTTACTATTGCCGTATACATTAAGCGGATTTACATCGTCAAACTCGTGGTAGGGTTCTTTTTTACCGCCATCAAAAACAAGGTCGGACGAAAAAGTCATTAACTGTATACCATAACGCTGGCATACTGCTGCCAACAATCCCGGACCGGTTGCGTTGATCGCAAAACATTCGTTGGAATTTACCTCCGCATCGTCCACTCTTACATATCCTGAAGCATTGATGATAGCCCATGGTTGATAGTGTTCTACCGCCTGAACGATCTGATCATTATTTGAAATATCGAGTTCCTGTTTTGAAAGTGCAACGTAGTCAATAGCCCGGTGATCGCAAATGCGCATCAGTGCCTGGCCCAACGTACCGTTACGACCAACAATCAGGATTTTTTTAATGGGTTTCATTGCATTATTATTTGCTACCTGCGCGTTATGCTGCCACCAGCCTTGTCGTTCAAGCACCGGGTGTTCATAATCGCCATCCTTTGCCAGAGATCGTAGCATTTGAGCCAGCGCTGTGGGGCGAATATGCTTCCCTCTTGTATCAAACACACCGGGTTCGTAGTTACCGTTGTTTCGTACTAACAGTGAATCCCAATCACAGGCGCCTAATAGGGCCCATGCAGTAATTGCACGCACATCAATACCCGCCTGTTTTGCCTGGCGACAATGCTCCCATGTTTGTTTGAACCACCGCATCTGTTCATCCCGGCTGCAACTAAGATGACATTCAGTAATAGCAACGGGAAGATGAAAACGGTCCCATGCTTCCTGCAACAGTACCGGCAATCCCACACAACGATGTGCCCTTACTGCCTCCGTATCTGCATATACGTGCCGTCCATTGCCACCATGAAGGTGCAATGGATATTTTTCAATATCGTCGTCAAGAAAACGTTCAGAAGTGACGTAGTAATTAAACCCCATGATATCGGGCGGACAGGGATTATCCACAAAAAACTGTAGCTCTTTTTCAGCTATCCCCTCTGCCAAGAGTCTTTTCCAGAAATAATGTTGCCTGTTTACCTTACCACAAAGCAAATCATAACTCAGCCATCGTCTTTCGTTTTCATAATCCGCCTGGTATGTAAGTGTGCTTGTGCTGTGTATGCGGGTAAGATCTTCGGTTTGTACAAGTTTAGCATCAGGATTTATTTTCCGGATGGCCTGCATGGAAAGTACTATACCTTTTACCTGGTTGATCAATGCCCTGGTAAAACTTTTTTCGCTGCGATGATGCGGATACCAAAAACCATACAGGCTGCTAAAGCGTGCTGTTGTTAGCGGTTCGTTCACCGGCGTATAGTAATTGATCCATGGAAATTGTTCGGCCACTTTACCAGCAAATACAGCCAGCTTCTCTGCGAAGCCATCATCCAGTAAGCTTGTAAAAGCGGGCCCGCTACCATGATGTACCAATCCCGCAATGGGCTCGATACCGGCTGCTGAAATTTCTGCGAGACGCTGACTGGTCCATGTCCAGTCGATAAGTGCATGCTCCTCGCGCTGATGGTATTCCCACAGAATGGGATACCTCAACTTCTTTAAGCCGAGCTCACCGAAAGTACCAATGTCACCGGGTCGATCGTAGTGACCACAAAGACCTAGTTGATCCCTGAACTGATCATCAATCCGGTTAATCGTACATTCAACACCACCCCAAATCTCAGGAATCCAAGTATACTTTGTTTCCATTAACATAAGAAAGATTTTCCGTCCTGCCATGTAGCTTTTTAAATAGCGTCAATGCCTGTGCTACTACCTGGTCCATATTATAATATTTGTAAGTGGCAAGTCGTCCGGCAAAATGCACGTTGCTTTGCTCTTCTGCAAGCAATTGATATTTTTTGTATAGTTCTGCATTTTCTGTGCGAGGTACAGGATAATACGGATCGCCTTCGTCTTTCGGGTATTCATACACGATCGTCGTCTTATCATTACGCTGCCCGGTCAGGTACTTGAATTCGGTTATTCGGGTATAGAGGTGTTCATTCGGATAATTTACCGTACCTGTCTGTTGAAAACATCCTGAGTTAAGTGTCTCAAATTTGAATTCCAGCGAACGGTAAGGCAGTTTGCCATAACAGTAATCGAAGTAATAGTCAATCGGCCCGGTGTATATCATCTTCTTATAAGGAATGTCATTAACTATTTCTTTATAATCTGTATTCAGCATGATCTTGATATTCTCATGGGCAAGCATTTTTTCAAACATGCGCGTGTAACCGTGTAATGGCATGGCCTGGTACGTATCTGTAAAATAACGATCGTCACGGTTGTTGCGGGTTGGAATACGGGAGGTAACGGAGGCATCCAGCTCCGAGGGATCAAGGTTCCATTGTTTACGCGTATAGCCACGGAAAAATTTTTCATACAACTCCCTTCCAACTTTACAAACGACTGCATCTTCCGAAGTAAGCACCCTTTCTTTTTTTTCAGCCCTGCTTTGCAGAAAGCTATCTACCTGTTCTGCATTCAGGTTCATTCCATACAGGGAATTGATCGTATTCAGGTTGATGGGAATTGGAACGAGCATGCCGTCTACGCTGGCAAGTACTTTATGTTCATAAGGCCGCCATTCCGTAAACTGTCCCAGGTACGTGAAGATCTCCTTACTATTCGTATGGAAAATATGGGGACCATATTTATGTACCAGTATACCGTCTTCGTTATAATGATCGTACGCGTTTCCCCCGATGTGATTGCGTTTGTCCACAATCAACACCTTCTTGTTTTCCTGCGTAGCCAATCTTTCTGCCAATACTGCACCGGCAAAACCTGCCCCTACTATCAAATAATCAAACATATGCTTCAAGTTTATTTTCAGACCTGCCTTGTAACTTATCGGCCAGTGTGGCATTGATAAGCGAGGTCATACGCTGGAAAGTTTTATCCCAGGAATTACCATTTAAAAAAGTATCAACGCGCTTCAACCATTTCTCATCATTCTTTTGTGTAAGCGCATTTTTTATTGCTGAAGAAAATTCTTTTACTGTATCTGCGATATGTACCAATCCCTGCTTACCATATGGAGTTACCACATCATGAATGGAGGTGGAAACAACTGGTTTGCCACCAGCAAGGTATTCAGGTGTCTTGGTAGGACTGATGTATTTCGTTGATTCATTTAGCGCGAATGGCATCATTGCTACATCCCAGCCCGCAAGGTATGTTGGTAGTTCGTTATAACTCTTTCCTCCGAGCAGGTGCACATTTTCCATAATTGGTAAGGATTGTGGATCAATTTTTACAACCGGCCCTACCAATACAAAATGCCATTCAGGATGCAAAGTAGCCACACCTTTCAGGAGGCTTACATTGAAGCGCTCGTCGAGCACGCCATAAAATCCAATACGTGGTCCGCCGATTTTTTCCTGGTCGGCAGGCTGTTTAACTTTTTTTCTTGCCTGCACAAAATGTTCCTTATCGATGCTGCTTGGAAAGGGATGAATATTGTGATGCAGGTATTGCTTTGCTTTATATAAATGATGGCCTCCTGTAAAAACGATATCGGCTTTATCGAATAGCATTGATTCATATTGCTTGAGCGCATGCGGTGCAAAACGAAATGCGGACAGTTCATCCATACAATCATAGATGGTCAATGCGGGTTTTAATTCTGCACTATATGAAAGCGCCATGGGCGAATAATACCAACATACATATTGCCTGATATTCATCTTCTTCATCAGTGTAGCAAGCATCGACTGTTGCGACTCCTGCACATCAGATTGATTGCAGAGATGCGGAGTAAACACCCATACATTGGATTCGGGATGCTGCGTCAACGTATAATGTGACGAAGTGGCGTCATATATCGGTTCTTCTATAAAGAATACTCTTCCCTGTTTTGCAAACCTGCTTAAAAGATGTTGCGGGCGCTGATATACAAAATCCCATCTCAAATGAGAGAAACAAATAATGTCAAATTTTTCAAGTAAATTCTTTGTCATACCCAATAATTATTAAAAAATGTAGAGGAGCCTGGCCTTTTTTATTACTCACTAAGCCCGCATATAATCGGTTAAAAACCAGGATACGTAAGGGAGGCTAAGTGGTAATCAATTGTAATACAACTGCATTTTTTCCCGTTGATAAAGGAAGTAATCATGCAGCATTGACAACCTTGCAAAGCACATGCCACTTAGCGGGGAAGTGATGATTTCCAACGAATCAACTCAATACCCTGCTAAATCAAAGGATATGATTAAATAAACACATTCGTGTTGTAACAAATTCCCCAGTAGAAATTAATGTGTATAATTTTTTTCCTAGAAGAGTCAATGCGGTCCGTAAATGAAATAATTTTATTTACGGCTGTCAGTTTTGTCTGCATCTGCAAAATACATTTTATTCCCCACTATTGGACTTATTTTAATTACGCATCACTCAGCGGATACACACTACTCAAGGTTTTCCCTGATGCATTAGTGGAACTAATTTTCTGAACCGGGATTTTTTTTATGTTGTATCATTTTTAAAAAACATCATCATCCGGTGTGGGATTGTATTGCGTGTACTTTTAAAATTTCTCCTATGAAAACAACGTTCATTTTCTCTCAACAATGCACGGTTGACATCTTCGTAAATACTTGAGAAAAAAAATTTCAATAGGCATATTTATTGTTCGGCAATTTTGATATTTCGATTGTGAACCATAAAAATTATATCTATGCAAACAAGAACTCGCAGACAGCATGCAATGATGGAGGATGATGATCGCAGACGCGACAGTCAGGGCCGCTTTCGTGAGCAGAGCCGCGGAGGATATGAACAGGATTACGATGATGAAGAATACGAAGAGGATTTTGATGATGCCGATGAAGACTATGATGATGAAGTAACTGGCTATTACGACGAGGATGATGATGACTATGATGATTATGATGTAAGTGGAGAGTACGATGAAGATGAAGAGGACTTTGATGAATATGATGATGAAGATGATGATTATGATTCGGAAGAACGCTACAACTATCAGTCTCGTGGACGCTCGCGTGGAGAAGATGAAGGCAGTTGGGGTAGCAATCGCGGACGTTCTGGCGGAAGCAGTTATGGCCGTTCGTCCCAGCAGCGTGGTGGATCACGCAGTGGTAGTGGTCAGTCACGCCGGGGTTTTGGCGGCATGAATCGCGAACGCGTACGGGAAATAGCCAGGATGGGTGGCCGGGCTTCACATGAAGGCGGCCGTGGATCTTTCAACGGCGGACGTGGTTCATCCAGTTCAGGCCGTGGAAGCAGCAGGGGTAATGAATCACAATCTCGTGATCGATTTGGAAGATTTACGGACGATAACCGTTCTTCCCGTAGCGGTCGTGGCAACAGGAGGAATGAGTCGCAGTCAAGAGATCGTTTTGGAAGATTTACCGACGATGATCGTTCTTCCCGTGGCCGTGGAGGACGTAGCGGAAGTTCATCGAATGGCAGAAGTGGAAACTCTAGTCGTTCTTCAGGAAGCTCGCAGGGACGTAGTTCACAGGGCGAAAGAAGCAGGTCAACATCCAGCCGTAGTTCTTCCGGCAGATCGGGAGGAGCACGTAGCAGTTCCAGCAATCGTAACACGCGTGCCCGCCGGAGCGGTTCATCAAACCAGGGCAGCAGTGGCAGAAGAAGTTCTTCTTCTTCCAGCCGAAGCGGTTCCGGAGGCCGTAGCCGTTAATGATATAATCAAACATCAAAAAATAGAGTCCCAAGGCTCTATTTTTTGATTTCACCATCTAAAATGAAGCGTATGAAACAAAAAAATACCGGGAGAGCCTCAGTTACTTCCCAAAGTGGGCATAAGAAGGAATCACCTCTTGAAAAATTTTTCAATGATCAGCTCAAGGATATGTATTACGCGGAACAGCAATTGATAAAGGCATTGGGAGAAATGAAAAATGCTGCTACCACGGAAGAACTGGAAGATGCTTTTGAAGATCACCGCAAGCAAACAGAACGACATGTGAAGCGGTTGGAAAAAGTATTTCACATAATGGGGCATGAACCTGAAGGAAAAAAATGTGAGGCAATGGACGGGCTAATCAAAGAAGCCAAAACGATTATCAGCGAAACAAAGCAGGGCAGCATGACACGCGATGCTGCACTGATCATAGCTGCGCAGAAGGTAGAACACTATGAAATTGCTACCTATGGTGGCCTTGTTCAACTTGCAGTTACTCTCGGAAAAAACCGGGCTGCTGAATTGCTTGATAAAACACTTAATGAGGAAGAAGAAACAGATCGCCTGCTAACTGATATAGCCGAGAATGATATTAATATCGAAGCCGAGGAAGAAGATGAAGGAGAAGAAAGTGAGGAGGAAATAGAAATGGCATCAGTAAGCGCATCAGCATTTTAAATAAACATCATAAAAACCCGGGTTAGCAGCCCGGGTTTTTATGTTTGGCATTGCTGGTACCACGTTTGCAACACTTACACCATGAATTCATTTATAAAGAAAAACAGTCTGTCCATTGTATTCTTCGTGCTGTTCGCGATATCAATTGTCGGACAAATAATCACGGGTTGGCACGAACACAATAAGCAGCGTGAAGAAGATCAGGCGCCGGTGTTGACCCTCTCCTCTTATTTCAGCTCCGGTCACTTCCTGCAGGCCACTTTCGAAAACTGGGAAAGCGAGTTCCTGCAAATGGCATTGTTTGTACTGTTAACTATATCGCTACGTCAGCAGGGCTCGTCTGAATCCAAGGGCTTCGATGGCAAAGAGGAAGTAGACAGGGAACCCTCACCCCGAAAAAAAGATGCGCCTGCCCCGGTAAAAAAAGGTGGTTGGATGCTCGCCATCTATAAAAACTCACTTACTATCGCGCTTTTTCTATTGTTTATCGTATCCTTTGCTCTTCATTTTTATGGAAGTTTGAAAGATGAAAACGAACAACTGGTTCATAAAGGATTACCGCCGGAGAGTGCTGCACACTACCTGTCGGCCAACCGTTTTTGGTTCGAGTCGTTTCAAAACTGGCAGAGCGAGTTCCTTTCCGTGTTCGCCCTGGTTGTGCTTTCCATTTTTCTGCGTCAGAAAGGGTCACCACAATCCAAACCTGTTGACGCACCACATCATGAAACCGGGGCCTAGTTTAAAGCTACATGTACAGAAAGAGGAAGCAGGCCCAATACACCCGTCGCCCATCATTTCTAATTAGTAGGCATATTTTATGCATACAGATTCATATGGAAACAAATTCAAAGAAAAAAACCGTTACGGACAAGGAAGACGAAGTACTGAACAGCCAGCTTGAAGGCGTTGACAAAGCGCCCGGTGAAGAGCAGGGCACGAAAGAGAAGGTAACGAATAAGGATCTCAAAGGAAAAAAGGTAGACGCTGATCCTTCCAAAGAGGAAGATAAACCGGCTTAGGCATTATGGATACGATTGATATTGTCATCGAAACCACGGCGGGCAGTAAGGCTAAGTACAAATTCTACAAGAAGAGTCAACACCTGAAAGTAAAAAAATTATTACCTGCAGGGATGGTTTTCCCATACGATTTCGGTTTCATCCCTGGTACCAAAGGTGAAGATGGCGACCCGGTGGATGCAATGGTAATCGCAGAGTTCTCTACTTTCCCCGGATGCCATATCGAATGTCGCCTTATCGGTGCTATACTGGCCGAACAAACTGAGAATAAAAAAACAGTGCGCAACGACCGCTTCATTTTCATACCAGAAGCTTCTCTTTTCTTTCACGAAACAGTATCACTAAATCAGTTATCATCCGAACACCTGGAACAGCTTACCGAATTTTTCATCAATTATAATCGCGCCGAAAAAAAGGAATTCCGTCCATTGGAAATAGTGGATGCAGATAAAGCATGGGAAATTCTGAAAAAGCAAAAAGAATAATCTTACCGATGAAATTAGCAGCTTACAAAAAGAAACGGTCGTTTAACAAAACGCCGGAACCTACCGGTGGTAAAGCCGATAGCGATACATTGCGGTTTGTTGTACAAAAACATGCTGCCTCTCACCTGCATTATGATTTCAGGCTCGAGATGAAATCCGTTCTTAAAAGCTGGGCCGTACCAAAAGGCCCCTCTACCGATCCATCGGTAAAGCGACTGGCTATGATGGTGGAAGATCACCCTTATGACTATCGCAATTTCGAGGGCATTATTCCAAAAGGACAATATGGTGGAGGAACCGTGATTGTTTGGGACGAAGGAACTTATGAACCGGCAGATAGTAACAACTCCGGCAAAGCAGCAATGGAAAAAGATTTGCTGCACCAACTCCATAAAGGAAAAATAAGTATTATACTGAAAGGTAAAAAATTGAAAGGTGAATACACCTTAGTAAAGTCATCGTACCAGGGCGAAAATAGCTGGTTGCTGATAAAAGTGAAAGACAGGTATGCAAAAGAAACGGATATTACCAAAAAGGATCGTTCTGTGATATCAGGGAAAACGATCAAGCAGGTAGAAAAAACTTCAACCACCATTTACGGACAGGATAAGAAAAAAAGTAATGGCCAGGAGATAGATACTAAAGCTGCTAAGCCTGTAAAAAAGAAATCAACCAGCACGAGCAATCCGAAAAAACAGTCGCTCGCAACTGTTAAAGCAAAATTTCCAACCAACCTGGTGCCCATGCTCGCAACGCTTGTAGACAAGCCATTCGACGATGAAGGCTGGTTGTATGAAGTAAAATGGGATGGATACCGGGCGCTGGCTTATCTGAATAAAGGAAAAGTAGAATTGAAGTCGCGCAATAATAAATCATTCAATGAAAAATTCTACCCGGTATATGCCGCGTTAAGCGGTCTCAAACTTAATGCGGTACTTGATGGTGAAGTTATTGTTGCAGCAGAAAATGGTGTCTCCAACTTCGGTGATCTGCAAAACTGGCGAAGTGAAGCCGATGGGGAATTAAAATTTTATGTGTTCGATCTCCTCTGGCTCGATGGTTATTCCTATATGCATCTACCATTGACAGAGCGTCGTCAAAAACTGGAAGAGATACTTCCCTCCCATCCGTTGATCCATATCAGCCAGGCATTTCCCACCTCGGGCATTGAATTTTTCGAGGCCGCGGGAAAAATGAAACTGGAAGGCATCATGGCGAAAAAAGCTGATAGCGATTATAAACCGGGCGTGCGATCAAAAGAGTGGCTGAAGATAAAGACGGGCAACAGGCAGGAAGTGGTGATTGGCGGGTTTACAAAAAATGAAGGAAGTGGCAAATCGTTCAGTGCGCTGCTGGTGGGTGTATATGAAAATAACAAACTGCTGTATACCGGGAAGATCGGTACCGGGTTTTCCGATAAGCTTCAAAAAGAAATGATGGAGCAATTCAAGCCCCTGATAACTGAAAAAAATCCTTTTGAAACGGAGCCCGACATCAACAAACCCTCGCGCTTCCGTCCTAATCCACCAAAAGCAAAGGCTACCTGGCTAAAACCAAAACTGGTATGCGAAGTATCTTATACCGAAATGACGACTGATGGTGTAATGCGTCATCCCTCGTTTGAAGGTATGCGCATCGATAAAAAAGCAAAAGATATTGTGCAGGAAAAAAGCAAACCGGCAGCTAAGCTTGTTAAAAAAAGCATACTGCATGAAAAGAAAATGATCAGTGCATCATCAGGGAAAAAAGAACGAAAAACTTTTTTAAACCCTACTGATGAAACGCAAGAAAGAAATATCGGGGGTCATACATTAAAGTTTACCAATCTCAGCAAACTCTACTGGCCAAAAGAAAAGATAAGTAAGCGCGATATGCTGAATTACTACTACCAGGTAGCCCCTTACATGTTGCCTTATATGAAAGACCGGCCACAATCTTTGAACCGCCATCCGAATGGAATAAATGGCGAAAGTTTTTATCAAAAAGATGTAACCGGTAAAGTGCCCTCCTGGATTAAAACCTTTCCTTATTACAGCGAAGCGGATCGGCGGAAAAAGAATTTCATGGTATGTACGGATGAAGCGAGCCTTTTATACATGGCGTCGCTCGGATGTATTGAAATGAATCCGTGGAGCAGTCGCATACAATCGCCGGACAATCCTGACTGGTGCATTATTGATCTCGACCCGGATAAAAACAAATTCGATGAAGTAATCGAAACCGCACTCGTGACCAGGCAGGTGCTCGAAGCTGCAAAGGTGGAAGGCTATTGCAAAACTTCGGGATCTACTGGTTTACATATTTACATACCGCTCGGCGCGAAGTATGATTATGAAGCTTCCAAGGAATTTGGTCGGCTCATCGCCACGTTGGTACACCACGAACTGCCAAAGTTTACCAGCATCGAACGCCCTACCGCAAAACGGAAAGGAAAGATTTATATTGACTTTCTACAAAACCGTCCGCAGGCTACACTGGCCACAGTGTATTCCGTACGTCCCAAACCTGGTGCAACTGTTTCAATGCCCCTGCATTGGGAGGAAGTAAAGAAAGGCATGCGCATCCAGGATTTCCATATTCATAATGCGGTGGACAGGTTGAGAGAGCAGGGCGATATTTTCAAACCCGTTATCGGGCGGGGCATTAATATGGAGAAAGCGCTGAGTAACCTGAATAAATTGAAATAAGAATGGCATAATTTTTATTTCGGCAACAGGTAAACGTATTTTTCATTTTAAATAATTTGTTATGGCAGACAATCCGAATAAGAAGAAAGCTGATAGTAAACGTGTGAGCCAGCAAAAACATGAGCAGTCGTACCAGCGTAAAGACGGCAAAGGACAAATGCAAATGAAAAAGAATGGCAATAAAAAACAGGGAGATAGTGGCCGATAATTTCGTGGATATCGAACTGGAACATGATAATACACACTACAAGGGGTGGGTACAACCTTCGGATAAAAAGAATGCGAAAGGTATACCCTCCTCTTTTCACGTAGTGCTCAACAATGTATTTTTTGCTAACCTTTCCTATAACCAGGAGAAATGGATTGCTGACGATCAGCGACCTGATGATTTGGTACAGGCCGTTGGGCGACGGATTGAAAAACATTTCCCGATTTAATCTTCGAGCTATTACTAGCGTTTAGCTCTTCCCCGTGTAGATTTCTTCTTCGCCGTTTTTTTTGGTGCAGTACGTTTCCTTGCTGTTTTCCGTGGGGCTGATTTTTTCTTGGCAGCTTTTTTCCTGGCTCCTTTCTTCTTTGGGGGAACTTTTGCTCCAGCTTCCCTCGCTTCGGAAATTGCTATCGCAATTGCCTGTTTACGGCTGGTAACCTTCTTGCCGCTACCTCCACTTCTTAGTGTACCGCGTTTTTTCTCGCGCATTACCTTTTCAATTTTCTTTTGCGCGGCTTTTGAATATTTTTTTGTTGCCATGGTTGAAGATTTAACTACTTATTGAGCAATAATAATTATGCCATAATAGAACGCAAAGTGCGCGAAGAGGCGCAAAGCACGCAAAGACCTTTGCCTACTCCGCGCTTCTTTGCGCACTTTGCGTCCTACTACCTCAAAAACCGGTAAGTGCACTTAATCAGGAAAATGTTTCGCGACTGATCGGCAAATGCATTTTCGAACAAACTTTGAAAGATGGGTGTATCCAGATCATTAAATGCGTCTGCTGCTGTATTTCCCTGCGACCATACAAGGTACAGTTCAGAACCCGGCTTGTATTCCCAGCGTACAATTAAGTTGGAACGGAATTGCACAAAATTGAAATCCGGTTTTCCAAAGCTGTAATCGGTGATGCCATCTGCGTTTTCGTCTACCAGGTAGCGATTATTATCAAGAGTCAACTGGTTGGGTTGATATACTTGAAAACGATCATCATACTCTTTTGCAAGCGGGTTGGATACATAACCGAAGTTGCTGTACAAAGGACGTGTAATATACGGCTGACCATAATATTGAAGTGTGAGATCCGGAGTGATATTGTATATGAGCCTGCCTGTGAAGCGCAACGTTTCCTGGTCCACAAGTCCTACAATGGAGCGTGTAATGCCGTTATACTGTTCGTTGCTCACAAACTGGTCTTGCCGGCGCCAATAATATGAATAACTTCCACTCAAACTAATGCGCAATGCATCAAGTGGCTGGAAATTGAGTGATAGAAAGAGTTCATTTGCTTTCACCGTATTTTTAAAGGCCCATGAATTGAATGCCTGGACACTAACGTATATTTTTTTCCTGGTGTCGCTGGTTACGTAAATATTGTGGCCAATTCCGGGCGGGCGCCGCAACGAGGTTGCGCCGCGCAATGCATTGTTGGAAACTTCGTAAGGATTCCATGTTACGCCCGTGCCTGCCTGCCAGTTATTCTTAAATGTTGCATGCGAATTGAAATTGAAAGCCTGGTACAGGAACTGACCGCTATAGTCAATTCTTGACCAGTGATTGTAATTCAAGCGCGCATTACGGAAAATAGAAAATGATTTTTGGTAATGTAAGCCGGCCCAGGTAAAATGATTGATCTCATTGGAGGTAAGCATGAAACCAATGTCATTTATTTCTAACTGTGGCGAACGAAATGTAAATCCTGTTTCAAACTTGAATACCTGGCCAAGTTTGCCTGACTTACCTCCTATTTTACCAAAACGTACTGTTCCCCCAAGACCCGTTAGTGAAGTCCTGCTACTATCCACTTCCACTTCGGGAGCACCTGCACGCTGAAAAAGATGTTCGAAATTTGTTTGGGTAATAAGTATTGCTTCTTTTGATCCCGTAACATGACTGGCTACGACGTTTCCCCTGATATACCAGGTGCGGTTTTTCCAATAATGAATAAAGTCGAGTCCTGCACTATAAGCGCCCTTGTGAAGCATGTCGTGTAAACCTTTTTCGCGATTGACGGCTGTGATGATACCACCAAAGATCGTGTTGCCACCTTTATAATCTTTTTGTAACCTGGTC
This sequence comes from uncultured Chitinophagaceae bacterium, assembly GCA_965652975.1. Classification (GTDB taxonomy): domain Bacteria; phylum Bacteroidota; class Bacteroidia; order Chitinophagales; family Chitinophagaceae; genus CADEDV01. The sequence goes on from CBFGYO010000044.1 coordinate 20,542, forward strand.
ACAAAATAATTGGTAAGTGGTTCCACCAATTCCTTTCGGCGCACCCCATTGTGATCGATCGTTGCCATTTCGCGTTCGGTGATGCTTTCGAGAATTCCAATACTGAATCCTTTTTTTTGTTTTACCGCTAAACTTAGCTGCACCCAGGATGGAAGTATTTTGCGGGTACCTGATGTATTCACCACTACCAAAATTTGGATAACCGTGTGGTGAACTGCCGATGCGTCGTGAATAGAATAATAGATCGGCGTCATAATCTCCACCGGCTTCGGAGCCCGTGAGTTGGTACTCAAAAATATTCCTGCTTTCAATAAAGAAGGGCCTGCGTTCTTCAAAAAAATTCTGGTAGCCATCAATGCGCACTTGCGAAGGGTCGGCCTCTACCTGGCCAAAGTCGGGATTGATAGTAAAGTCGAGTATGAGGTCATTCGTCACTGCCAGTTTACCATCTACTCCACCTGTTACTTTACGGTCAAAACCTTTCGCAAAAGGATTTCCCTCTTCCGGTTTATACTTATCTGCCTGAAGGATTATATAGGGTGCGATCTCTACCTGGCGATGCATCGGTATATCTTTCAAACCATGCAGTTCTCCAAAACTGCTAACCCATACGCCGGAGTTTTGCGGAATATATTGCCAGGTTGATCGTTCTTCCTTGCGAAAGAGCCGACGCATGAATTGTATTCCCCATACTTTATTGGGCTCATTGCCATATCGCAACTGGCTAAGCGGAATTTTAGCTTCGGCCGTCCATCCCTTATCATCAATATGTGTTTTGGCAAACCAGATAGGATTCCAGTTGGCGTCCCAATTATTCCCGTTGTTTGAAACAAATTCATCGTTGCGCACACCGGATACAGAAAGCGTAAAGGAAAAAGCGGTGCGCAGGTCGTGGTAGCTATCAATATTAATCTCAACCCAATCGCCGGGAAACTCATCACGTCTTCCCATGCGTTTTACAATAGAATCCGGAGCGAGGTCATGTGCGCGGTAGGCGATATAAAGAAATTTGTCGTCGTAGAGAATTTTGAAATTGGTTGCTTGCGAGGGTGGCTTTCCTTCATTGGGCTGGTATTGTGTAAAGTCGCCGCCCCATTCCACTGCATTCCATGATTCTTCATCGGGCACACCATCCAGTGTAATATTACCGGCCAATCTTGTAGTAAAATATTTTTTCTTCGTAATTGCCGTGTCGGCAGACTGACTGCTCGCTATTGAAGTGAAAAATAATAGCGATAAGGCAAGCAAGAAGGTTTTGTTCATATACAATAATAAGCGTTGTTGGAGTGTCCTGAGATTCGAAAGTTAACAACGGTTAAAATTATAATATATGCGGTGAAAGGCAGGTGGCGGAAGAAAATTAATTGTTAAATAGGTAAATGTAAGTGCACGGAAAAGTGGAGGGAGCATTGCTTGCGTAGAAAATATTTAGGTAAAACCATTTTTGAAATCTGCGGAACCCGTTTCACGCAGATTTGGCAGATAGAGCAGATAGCACAGATTAAATCTGTGTCATCTGCACCATCTGCGCTATCTGCGTGAAATGTTCTCCAACTTATATTACATCACCTAATTATTATAAATACTGCTGTTATCGCATCAACGTCTTTTGAAAGCAGATACTGTCTACCAAACTTCGGTATTTGAGTGAGCATGAATTAATTTTATTTTAAATCGAAAACTAATTTAGTTCATTCGAAAGAGTTTGCAACGTTGTGATCATTGTGGATCGTCGCGTACGTTTTGATGCATTAAAGCTCATCATAAATAGGGATCACAACGAACACTACGTACCACTAAAGTCACGAAGGGAATTTATGAAACACATTGCAATACGGCGTAGCTTTAAGTGGCCTCAAACGATTTATACTCCTTACCGATTAGTGAGCTGAATTTGGCGCCTTGTTTATAGTAATCTATTTCGCCGGTTTTGAGATGCGGGGTTATTAAGGCAGACAGGATTCTAACAGAGTGGGAGCAATTTTGTATTTTGAAGATGCATCGCATACCAAAAACAAAACGTTATGAAGCATATACTTACTTTATTGATCGGAGTAATCATTATAGAGAACTCCTACGCTCAACAGTCTGCAAAAAGTGTAGAAAACGAGATCATTGACCTGGAAAAATCTTTTGCAGAAGCCATTAAAGCACGCGATTCTGTAAGAGCCAGCAGTATGCAAGTTGAAACCTACTTCCTGGCCGTTGGTATACAAGGTAGACCTTTGCAAATAATCCCCAGAAGCATGTGGCTTCAAAATCTAAAAAACTATGTAGTAGAATCGTATTCTTTTGATGACATTAAAGTGAATGTGTATGGAAACACGGCAGTGGCGCTGGTACTCTTTACTCAGAAGGCCACCAGCGGTGGAAGAGACCGAAGTGCCCAATTCCTTCTTACAGATATTTGGGTGAAGCAAGACAGGGGCTGGGTAATTGCAGAAAGGCATTCAAGTCGTCCTGAAGTTGCTCCGGCCAAATAGGAAAGCATTGATCTCCTAAAAGAGAGAGGCAAAAAAGGAAAAGCGGAGAAAACTCGCTCTCGCTCTGTTTCTCCGCTCTTTTTTTGTGCCCGAGACTGGATTCGAACCAGCACACCGGTTAAGGCACTACCACCTCAAAGTAGCGTGTCTACCAATTTCACCACCCGGGCATTTTTGGGACTGCAAATATATAATTCTCTGGCCTATGATGATAAAACTATTTCTTAAGAATAATCCGGAATGTCGTGCCCTTGCCTACTTCCGATTGCTTAACGTACAATTCGCCCTTATGATATTTCTTTATGATGCGCATCGAGAGGCTTAATCCAAGCCCCCATCCCCTTTTTTTAGTTGTAAAACCGGGCTTAAACACCCGGCTGATATTTTGTTTCGCGATTCCTTTTCCCGTATCCGTAACATCAATCGTTACATCTGTTTTACTATCCTGGATATCTACCACGATTGCCCCTTTTCCTTCCATGGCATCGAGCGCATTCTTTAACAAATTCTCGATCACCCAGTCAAACAATGGAGCCGATATCCGCGCAATTACTTTATCAGCGCCATTTGTATTGATTGAGAACCGGATCTTACCAGGCGCACGCTTGCGGATATAGCCCACCATACTGCTGATTTGCTGCACGATGTCTACCTCCTCAAGTTGTGGTGTACTGCCGATCTTTCCAAACCTGTCGGATACCAGTCGCAGGCGGTTTACATCTTTCTCCAACTCATGCACGATCTTTTCATTCTCCGGTTTTTCCTTCATCATTTCCACCCAACCCTCTAGTGACGACACTGGGGTGCCTAATTGGTGTGCCGTTTCTTTAGCCATTCCTGCCCACACCTGGTTTTGCACGGAGCGATAGCTGCTGCGTAATGCCATTAGCGTAACAATAATGAAAAGCCCGACAATGAATAATTGTATCAGTGGGTAATACCGTACTTCATTTAGCAAATTGGTGTGCCCATAATAATACCGGTTCACATGCGAACTATCGACGGGATCGATGTAAACAATGGGGTTATTGACAGATTTCAGTTTCTCCAATTGGTTAGGCAGGTAATTCTTTTCCGTGTTTACCCTCGTGGAATCAAGATTGAAATGGTTGATGATGCTATCCTTTTCATTGGTTTCAATGATCGGGATGTCTTTGTTATCAGCAATAATTTTCGAAGGCAGGCGTACGTCGGTGATGTTGGGATCCAACAGCGATTTCGCTGCTTCTACCCACTGCTCTACTTTTTTTCGTTCATCATCTGCGATCTTACGGGCCAGGTACTGCGAGTAAAATATTGTACCAGAAACAATAAAAATAGCAACCAGTGCGAGTACCGTTCGCCAAGTGAGGATCTGTTGAAACATATACGAATTTAACGGCTATGTATTTAAATTGGAAATTAACATCCAGACCTTAATTTGGCTAATGCCTATGCGTTCTAATAAGCCGATGATTAGCTGACCACCTTTTTATCATTGTTTACCATGACTACCGCCTTCATTACTTATTTTTGACCAAATATGCCAACACCATCGGATTCGTCACCTAAGATCGCTATTGTCATACTCAACTGGAACGGGAGGAAGTACCTGCAACAGTTTCTTCCTTCGGTTGTATCTACACAATACGGCAACCTGGAACTGGTGGTTGCAGACAATGGTTCTTCAGATGATTCACTGGAATTCCTGGCGGCCAACTACCCCGATGTCCGAATCATTCAGCTTAAAAAAAATTATGGATTTGCAAAAGGATATAATGAGGCATTGAAGATGGTCTCTGCACCTTACTATATGCTGTTAAATTCTGATGTAGAAGTGGAACCGGGCTGGCTGCAGCCAATGCTGTCATTGTTGGAAGGTGATCAAACTATTGCAGCCTGCCAGCCAAAAATTCGTTCTTATTATCACCGGCATTTTTTTGAGTATGCGGGTGCTGCAGGTGGGTGGCTCGATAAATTTGGTTATCCCTTTGCAAAGGGTCGCGTATTTGATATCTGCGAAGAAGATCGCGGTCAATATGATCAAAGCGAACCGGTGTTTTGGGCAAGTGGAGCCGCATTGTTTATCCGTTCCGAAGTATTTCACCAAATGAAAGGATTTGATGAATATTTTTTCGCCCACCAGGAAGAAATAGACTTATGCTGGCGCATGCAGCTCTCTGGTTATCGCATTTATTCCTGTCCGGTTTCCGTGGTGTATCATGTAGGTGGTGGTACTTTACCCCGAGGAAATTCGATGAAGACCTATCTTAATTTCCGCAACAACCTGATCATGCTTTCCAAAAATCTGCCATTGCGAAAAAAGCTCTGGGTAATGCCTGTAAGGAATTTACTCGATGCAATATCTGCGTGGAAAGGTTTGTTGTCGGGTGATGGTGGTTATTTTATTGCCATCATTCGTGCGCATGCAGCCTTCATAAAATGGTGGTTTTTTTACAAGAAGCGAAGTGTTTTCCCGGTCACCAGGGAAGGAAATCTTTCGGGCCACCTCCAAAAAAATATGGTGTGGCAGCATTTTGTAAAGAGGCGTAAATTTTTCTCTGAAATTGTACAAGAAAACAGGTGATATATAGATGCTGAACCCTTATTTTTGCAGCACAAAATTTTGACTATGAGTCATCCACAGGAATATCAGCAGGAGTTGCAAAAAATACAGGATAAGGATTTCGCACACAACTGGGTATCATCTTCGGCCTTCCTGTTTTACCTGCAGATTGCATGTATTGTCGCCTTTGTTTTTGGTGGCTGTTATATGCTTTATACCAAGCGCTACGACAAGCCGGATGTAACCATCCAGGAGAGCAGCCAGTATACGCCTAAGTATAAATAATTTACTCAAAAATTTTTTTGCAAAAGGCTCAATGCCTATTTTTGCAACCCCTTAGTTCTTTGGAGGTTTTCAATGTGTTGTCGGGATATGATTCCTCAGGCTTATTCGACCCGATGAATGTTGATTGAAAACCGGTTATGCGGAAGTAGCTCATTTGGTAGAGCACGACCTTGCCAAGGTCGGGGTGGCCGGTTCGAGCCCGGTCTTCCGCTCAGTATCCTCCCACCGGGAGGATTTTTTTTAACTTCAATTGGCGATAATCGCCGAGAAGGTAGAAAGGGTTCTTCTCCCAGAAATGCCCTGGTGGTGGAATTGGTAGACACGCAGGACTTAAAATCCTGTTCGCAGCAATGCGAGTAACGGTTCAACTCCGTTCCGGGGCACCTTTGAAAGTCTCTGACATTTGTTGGAGACTTTTTTTGTTTAAACGTATTTAACCAGTGTAATGTTCTATTGAGTTCGTTAACTAATTGTGCGTAATGATTGATACATTGTTTTGAAGTAGTAGTACCCTACCATTGCTGGTTCGAATCCAGTCTCGGGCACAAAAAAAGAGCGGAGAAACAGAGCGAGA
>CBFGYO010000045.1:0-26024 GCA_965652975.1 uncultured Chitinophagaceae bacterium
TAGAGCGACAGCTTCCCAAGCTGTAGGTAGCGGGTTCGAGTCCCGTCTTCCGCTCGAGAAAGCTTCGAGCCTCTAGCTTCGAGCTCTTGTCTTCCATGCTAAACTACTTATTGTATCGAAGGTTTATTTGAAAGATACTTTGCAGGCTATGTGTTTAGCTCGAAGCTCGAGGCTCGCAGCTCGTAGCTTAAGCTATATCACTTTCAATGCAATCCTGTTCTTCAGCCAGCTATCCTTTAGAGGAATGATCCATTTTTGCTCCAGCTCTGCTTTCGTTTGTACCAGGTTATTAAAGTAAAGCGTATCGCCATCAATAAAACCATTACTCGCTGCATATTGCAATTGAGCCATGGGCAAAAGTTGAATCTTGTCTTTTATCACAAAGGCGAGCGTGGTCCTGTCAAACATATTTACAGCATAACGTTGTTCAACATCTTTAATCAATCGTACCGAGCTATCGGTACTACATCCACTCACGCCCGTAGCAGTTTCATCTGCCATTAATATTATAAACTGACCGAAGAAAAGATAGGCGGCACCTTTTACAGGTGCTCCATGACTAAGCCATTCCCTTGCAAAATCTTTGAGTAGTTCTTCAATCTCCAAAGCTTCTTGCATGCTGAATAGCCTGTTGCTTTGATACACCCACACCCTGGATTGAGGATGAAAATTACCGTCAAGAAGGTATTTATATTCAAGATTCATGCTGCTAAATTACGATCAAATAGCTCCAGTTGGAATTTTCGCCTGAACAGTCGCCTAATATACTGGCACATTGGACTTATACGCATGATGAATGGAAAGCATTTACAAGCTGGACAAAGCGCAGGCGGGGCAGAGTCCGTTTTATACTGTATAAACTTTTTGCACGGCCATCTGCCTGGGTGCCACAAGTAATTATTACTTCGCACCAGGTATGGGTAGGTTTGAACGAACATCCCTTCAACGGCAATGGATGCGCGCTACGTCGAATAGATATCAGGGAGGAGAATAATATCAACATCCTGGAAATTACATATGAAAGATGGAGTGGCAAACGACCATCGCAGGATGGAATTCATATCCCGGTACCAAAAGGGAAATTAAGAGAAGCGATTAGGGTGCATGAGCGCCTGGAGGAGAAAGCCTCGAGCTACTAGCCTCAAGCTGAGCTACAGGCTTCAGGCTTCAAGCTTTGATTACTTAAAGATCTCAGGAATTCGTTCATACAAATTAATTACTTTCTTAAAACAGTTACCCGTTTACAGTAATGTGGAATAATCCTCCAACATAAGGGTTATAGCCTGCAGCCTGAAGTCTGTAGCCTGAAGCTCGCAGCTCGAGGCTCGCAGCTTTCCGCTAATTCATTGACTGCGCAATTAGTTCCGCAATATCGAGTACCTGAACATTTTCTTCCTTCTCTTCGAGCTTTACGCCGTCGGTGAGCATTGTATTACAAAAGGGACAGGCTGCTGCAATGATATTGGCTCCCGTTGCAATTGCTTCCTGGCTGCGTTCGATATTTATACGCGTGGTGCCCTTCTCTTCTTCTTTGAACATCTGCGCACCACCAGCACCACAGCAAAGGCCGCGGCTGCGGCAGCGTTTCATCTCCACCAGTTCGGCATCCAGCGCTTCCAATACCTTGCGGGGTGCCTCATAAATATTATTGGCACGACCGAGATAACAACTGTCGTGGTAGGTAATGCGCCGGCCTTTGAAAACACCGCCCTCTTTCATTGTAATTTTTCCATCATCAATCAATTGTTGCAGGAACACCGAGTGGTGAACGACGTCGTATTGGCCGCCTAACGGAGGATATTCATTTTTTATAATGTTGAAACAATGCGGGCAGGCAGTTACGATTTTTTTGATACCATAATTATTCAACACCTGGATATTCTGGTAGGCCATCATCTGGAACATAAACTCGTTGCCCGCACGTCTTACAGGATCACCGGTACACATTTCTTCTTTACCTAATATCGCATAGCTAATTCCCAGTTTGTCGAGAATGGTTACAAAGGCTTTGGTAATTTTTTGGGCGCGCTGGTCAAAGCTGCCTGCACAACCAACCCAGAATAATATTTCGGGGCTTTGGCCTGTAGCAGCCATTTCACCAACAGTAGGAACATGCATGCGTTATGATTTTGCTCAAAGCTAAAGTAAAATGATAATTCAATAACATTGTGAATACCTTGCTTTATTTTTGCCAGCTAACATGAAGATCAGAAAATTTTTTCAGCGATTGACAAACTGGGAACTATGGAATTTTTACATATTATATTTTCCCATCAGTTTCGTCTGGTTTTGGTATTGCATCCGTAGCAGGTCTTTATGGTTTTTCAGTTCGTCCAACCCCACTATTACATTTGGCGGATTTGAAGGAGAAGGTAAAAAGGAAATGTACGACCAGTTGCCACCCCACCTCGTTCCGCGTACAATTTATATCCTGCATGATGCACCATACCCGGAGGTGAAGAAAAAGATCAAAGACGCGGGGTTCACGTTCCCATTTATTGTAAAGCCGGATATCGGCATGAAAGGAATTCTTTTTCGAAAAATCGATAACGAAGAACAGTTGATACGCTACCACGAAAGAATCCCTGTTGAATATATTGTACAGGACCTGGTAGAATTGCCCGTGGAAGTAAGCGTATTTTATTACCGCTATCCATGGGAAGAGAAAGGAATTGTGAGCGGATTTATCGATAAGGAATTATTGCATGTAAAAGGGGATGGAGTTTCTACTTTAAAAGAACTCGTGCAGGCGCATCCGCGTGCCCGCTTCCGCATGGAAGAAATGGAGCATCGACATGGCCATCGATTTATCCGGGTAATTCCCAAGGGTGAAATTTTTTACTTGTCCTATGCCGGCAATCACAACCGGGGTGCGCATTTTACCAATTTGCACAAGGAAATCGATGCACAGCTTCACAAGGTCTTCGACGACCTGAGCCATTATACCGATAAGTTCTATTACGGCCGCTACGATATAAAAACTACATCTATCGATGATCTTAAACAGGGTAAAAATTTCCTGATACTTGAATTCAATGGGTGTGGGGCAGAACCAAACCATATCTACGATTGTGGAATGAATATCTGGCAGGCATATCGTGTCATCCTGCAACATTGGAAGGCCTTATTCCGCATCAGCCGTTATAATCATCAAAATGGTACGCCCTACTGGTCGTTTAAGCGTGGGTGGGATTTTTTGAAGCAATCGGGCAGGCATTTTAAGATGTTGGAGAAGTACGATTAGATCAGATAAAAGATAATAGATAAAAGATAAAAGTTTTCTTAGGTCGTGTTTAAAAATTATATGCGTCCAGTTGCGAATTGGGAGAAAGAAAGCCGGTTCATAGCCCAGGCCTGAACCCCATATCTTTTATCTTCTAGTTTTTATCTTTTATCTTATCTCGCTTCTTTTTAGTTTTCTTACTTTCGTTGCATGCACCCCACGGTCAAAGTTTTTTTAGTTGGTATGCTCGTGAGTTTCCTCGGATCATTGCCCCTGGGTACTTTGAATATTGCGGCCATGCAGATCTCGATATCTGACGGTATCAGTGCAGCGCTTTTATTTTCCCTTGGTTCATTACTTGCAGAAATAATTTATGTCCGCCTATCGCTAGTAGCGATGGACTGGATAAGAAAGCAGGAAAAAGTGCTGCGGATACTCGAATGGGTAACGCTGGCCATAGTGGTAGCACTTGCCATTGCAAGTTTTTACGCTGCTACACATCCCACCGAAGAAAAGAATGTTATTCTTAGCAGCAACCTGCCCAAAATTCTTTTAGGATTTACGATGAGTGCGCTAAATCCTGTACAAATACCTTTCTGGTTTGGATGGAGCACGGTTTTGTTTACAAAACGAATTTTACTACCGCGAAACGATCATTATAATATTTATATAGCCGGCATTGGTATCGGCACATTCGTAGGCAATCTGCTGTTTATCTTTGGCGGACAACTAATCGCCGAGCGAATTAGCAATAACCAGCACGTGCTTAACTGGATCATAGGTGGAATATTTGCCGTAACAGCCCTGCTGCAGATATGGAAGATTTCCAGGAAAAAAGATATGGTACACCGCCTTGAACATCCGGAAGAAGAAACGCAAAAGATCGGGGAACAGTTTGATAAATTTGAAGAAGGTATTGAGAAGATGACACATAAGGATGAAAAAAAATAAGATGCGAACACCTTTTTTGGGATTCGGCTTAATGACCAAACCATGTTGAATATAACCGTACATTAGCGCCTGTAATAAATTGCTTATGCAAATTGCTCAACAAATAATTTTCCTGCTGATAAGTGTAGCGGCTATTTGGTTTTTTACAAAAAAAGCGCGGGAAATCATTCGAAATATACGGCTTGGCAGGGATGAAGATTTTAGCGACAACAAAGCAAAACGCTGGAATAATGTTTTGCTCCTGGCCTTCGGGCAAAAGAAAATGTTCCGCAATCCACTTGTCGCCATCCTTCATTTTTTTGTGTATGCAGGATTTATAATTATCAATATAGAAGTCCTGGAAATCATCATTGATGGATTGTTTGGTACTCACCGGCTGTTTGCTGCGCCGCTCGGTGGATTTTATACCTTTCTTATCAATGCTTTTGAAATACTCGCTTTACTGGTGCTATCGGGTTGCCTGATATTCCTGGTAAGACGTAATATTCTCCGGTTGCGCCGATTTATCAGCAGCGACCTGGATGGATGGCCACGAAGTGATGCCAACTACATATTGATAACGGAAATTGTATTGATGACGCTCTTCCTTTTTTTAAATGCGAGCGACACCTTATTACAAACAAGGGGCGTAGAACATTATGCCGCCAACCCTACCGGAAATTTTATTCTCTCGCAATACCTGCACCCACTATTAAATGGCATGAGCAATGAGGCGCTGCAGGGTGTTGAACGTTTTTGCTGGTGGCTGCATATCGTTGGCATTTTTGCATTCCTTGTTTACCTGCCATATTCAAAACACTTGCATATCGTGCTTGCATTTCCCAATGCATATTATGCGCGACTGGAACCGATGGGCAAAATGGAAAACATGGAATCGGTACAAAAAGAAGTACTCTATGCCATGCAGCCCGAACTCGCACCTACTGGTGATGCGGAGCCCCCTAAAAAATTCGGAGCGAAAGACGTTCCCGATCTCAGTTGGCGCAATCTCCTCGACGCATACAGTTGCACCGAATGCGGCCGCTGTTCGGCTGCCTGCCCGGCTACACAAACAGGAAAGCTCTTGTCGCCACGTAAGATCATGATGGATACGCGCGACAGGATGGAAGAGATAGGGCAGCAAATAAATAAAACCGGTGAATTCAAGGATGGCGGGAAAACGCTCCTGCATGATTACATCCTGGTGGAAGAACTGCGCGCGTGCACTACCTGCAACGCGTGCGTGCAGGAGTGCCCGGTAAGCATCAGCCCGCTGGACATTATCTTGCAATTGCGACGTTACCTGGTAATGGAAGAAAGTAATTCGCCCGCCGAATGGGCAGCGATGTTTGGTAATGTTGAAAATAACTTCGCTCCATGGAAATTCAGCCCCGAGGAAAGAGACAGGTGGGCAACCGAATTAAAATAGCTGCGAGCCACGAGCGTCGAGCTTCGAGCATGATCACAGAGCTCGCAACTCGAGGCTCGCAGCTCGCAGCCGAAAAAATATGACAAAGAATAAAAAATATATTCTCGACCGCGCTGTAGCTGATAAAAAGCTACGACGAATGGCACTGGAAATTTTGGAAAATAATGCTGATGAAACGGAACTGATCCTGGCAGGAATAAGAGAAAGCGGGAGCGTGGTTGCACGTTGCATTCAACAACTCTTATCAGAATTGTCGACGATAAAGACCGAATTCATCACCATCACCCTTGATAAAAAAAATCCAACGGAAGTTTCGCTTAGCCACAGTCCAGATTTCAATGATAAAGTGATTATCGTTATCGACGATGTAGCTAACAGTGGTAAAACCCTGTTGTATGCACTCACACCCTTTCTTGCTTTTCAACCCCGAAAAATTCAAACGCTGGTGCTGGTAGAAAGAAGCCACAACTCATTCCCGGTTCATCCGGACTATAGCGGCATATCTATAGCTACCACCCTGCAGGAACATATTTTTGTAGAAGTAGATGGCAAATGTGTGATGGGCGCCTACCTGGAATGAGATAAAAGTTAAAAGATAAAAGTTAGCGGTCTCGCTTATAGCGACTCCCCCAACTTTTATCTTTTAACTTTTATCTCTCAAAAGTGAATCGCATTAACCTTAAACTTTCCATTCGAAAATTCCAAAGAAGGTGCAGGAAACTTGAACATGTTGAGTAATGTGAGTGCGATCTTCACGCCTTTTTTCTTTGTTTTTATCCTGCTCAGGTCAATATCGGGTGAAAGGAACCATTGACGGTAACGCTTTACATCCGGGCGATAGAATGTAACATTGCCATCGTCATCAGTGGCGATATTTTCGGTGCCACCAAACAGGCCTTCACTGCCATAACCTATAGCTACCGACAGCCAGGCTGGCCAGTTGGATTCCTTAAAAAAGGACCGCGGGCTGATGCTCGCCCAATAGGTTTGACCATTGTAATCTTTCAGATATCGTTCAATCGAGCTTGTTCCAAATAATTCATCGCTGCGCTTGTTCAGTTCCGGGTCGTCATACGTTTTGCGATGCACTGAAAATTTTAATTTGATACGTTGTTCATCCCATGCCAGTTCCTGCGCAACGAGCATTCCGCTGCCAAGTATATTTGCTCCGAAATCGGCCCAGCTCCATCCCCAACCTTCGCTGAATCCATCAAGCACTTCAATTACTGTTTGGTACACCGCTCCACTCATACCACCGAGCCAAATTCTTTTCTTTCGTGAAATGCCTGTCCACCGCCACAGTTCCATGCTTACGGCACTTTCGGCATATGCGCTGTACATATGGCCGACCTTATCCGTCTGTAACCATTCCTTCCAATCGTTGAATGTATGGAATCCCGTTTTTTCATATTTACTGTACCATGCTGCGTAAAGCCCCACCATGGCTGCGCTATATCCGACTATATTGATTGCTGCTACAATTCGCACCCTTCTTTTTATCTCATGCTGCGAAAGAGTAGTATCACCGACAGGAAAGTATTGAGGCGCTATGGATGAAAAGGACGGAAAGGAAACTGGTTCTGCCGGTAGCCGGAACGGTGGGACATAATCAATACTCTTTTCCTCAACCAAAGCTGTGTCCTGCGCGTTGGTAGAATGGAAGCCAAGCAGTAGAAACGCGAATAGCAGTAGCGATGACATAATGCGCCGAGACCGGGGTAATGCAAACGTTTCAAAAGGTAATGAGCCTGGCCGCGCGGATAAGTTCATTCAACAAAAATACGGTTCCTGTGGAGAATGATGGTACAAGGACGTGCGTTTCAACGTACCGACAAGAAGCATTTTTTTCGTTCACCGATAGCTTGTCAAAATTTAATACCTTCATAATTACCAATCAATACCAAATAAAATCGAGATGGATACAGCATTAAATAAACCTGTGATTTCACCCGCAATCCAGGCCAAAGTGGATGCGTGGCTTACCGGCAATTTTGACCAGGCCACCAAAGACGAAGTTGTTGCATTGCAACAAAACAACCCGGCGGATCTTGCTGATGCTTTTTATCGTAACCTGGAATTCGGCACCGGGGGTTTGCGTGGACTGATGGGAGTGGGTACCAATCGTATGAACAAATACACTGTGGGTATGGCTACGCAGGGTTATGCCAATTATCTTCGTGCATCATTTCCCGGTCAGCAAGTGAAGGTTGCTATTGCACATGATAGTCGCAACAACAGCCGTTTTTTTGCCGAAACATCGGCACATGTATTTGCAGCCAATGGTATACAGGTATACCTTTTTGAAGCACTGCGTCCCACTCCGGAACTTTCCTTTGCCATCCGGCATCTAAAATGCCAGGGTGGGGTAGTATGCACAGCTTCGCACAATCCCAAAGAATACAATGGATATAAAGCATATTGGGACGACGGCTCACAACTTGTGCCTCCACATGATAAGAATGTAATCAAGGAAGTGGAAAAAATTGCTTCTGTAGATGATGTAAAATGGGCTGGTGGCGACGAACGCATACAACTTATCGGGAAGGAAATAGATGAAGAGTATCGCAAAATGGTAAAACAGTTAAGTGTATATCCCGAAGTGATAGCGCGAAACAAGGATCTGAAGATTGTGTACACGCCCATTCATGGTACCGGCATTACCCTGATTCCACAGGTACTAAAAGATTTTGGTTTTCAGAATGTACATATCGTCGAAGAACAGAGTGTTCCCGATGGCAATTTTCCTACCGTTGTTTATCCCAACCCGGAAGAAAGTGAAGCAATGAACCTGGGCCTTAAGCTGGCTGAAAAATTAGATGCAGACATACTGGCCGGCACCGACCCTGATGCTGACCGCATTGCCATTGGTGTGAAAGATTTTTCAGGTAAATGGGTATTAATGAATGGCAACCAGACTGCCGTGCTGGCATTCAATTACCTGATCGAGGCCAGAAAGACAAAGGGTATTGCGAAGTCAAATGATATGGTGATCACTACAATCGTAACTACACCCATGATCGATCAGATTGCTGAAAAGAATAACGTGCGGTGTTACCGGGTACTCACAGGATTTAAATGGATTGCCGAAATGATTCGTGAAAAAGAAGGCAAAGAAAATTACATCATTGGCGGTGAAGAAAGTTTTGGCCTGATGATCGGTGATAAGATCAGGGATAAGGATGGCGTGAGTGCGGTTGCATTGTTGTGCGAGATGGCGGCATACGAAAAAGAAAAAGGTCGCACTCTATATCAAAAAATGATCGATTTGTATGTTGAATATGGTTTGTACAGGGAAAATCTCGTTTCCATTACAAAAAAAGGAATGGATGGTCAGCAGCAGATAGCCGCCATGATGGAAGGATTTCGCAATAATCCACCGAAACAAATCAATGGTAGTGATGTGGTGCAGCTACTCGATTATGAATTGCAGAAAGGAATTAACCCGCAAATGGGCAGTGAGTGGAATATAAACTTACCCAAATCCAATGTACTGCAATTCGTATTAGCCGATGGCAGTATCATCTCAGCGCGACCTAGCGGCACCGAGCCCAAGATAAAATTTTATGTTAGCGTAAATACCAAAATCGCCCGCGAAGAGGAATTCGACAAAGCCAATGCGGCGCTCGATGAGAAGATAAAAGCGATTATTAAAGATCTTAAATTATAGAACTGGCTACAAGCTACAGGCTGCAGGCTACAAGCTGAGAAATTTGATTTGGCAATTATCAGATCATGATTTAAAATTTTCGATCTTAGTTCACAGCCTGAAGCCTGTAGCCTGCGTCTGTAGCTCGAAGCTCGAGGCTCGCAGCTCGCAGCTTTCCTATATATTGCACCATCTTATGAGACCCACTGAAGACACATACCGCCATAAAGGTTTACGCAACCGGCTTACAGAGATTGTTAAGTCCAAAGGCATAACCGATGAAGCTGCGCTTGCCGCGATAAATAAAATTCCCCGTCATTTTTTCCTCGACTCTGCATTTGATGATGTAGCGTATGAAGACAGGGCATTTCCGATTGGTGAAGGCCAGACCATTTCGCAACCTTATACGGTGGCCTATCAAACCCAGTTGCTGGAAGTAAAGCGATTTGAGAAAGTCCTGGAAATTGGAACCGGTAGTGCGTACCAGGCCTGCGTACTCGCAGAAGTAGGCGCAATGGTATATACTATCGAACGACAGAAAAAATTGTTTGATTCCAATAAAAACTTTGCCTACCTGAAAAAATATCCATCTATCAAATTTTTTTATGGGGATGGTTATGAGGGCCTTCCTACCTATGCACCTTTTGACAAGATCATCATTACCGCTGCAGCTCCCGGCATACCTAAAAAACTGGTGCAACAATTAAAACCAGGAGGCATGATGGTAATTCCTGTAGGCGCTGGCGATTTACAACGAATGATGCGCATTACAAAATTGCCCAACGATGCGATTAAGGAAGAAGTCTTTGATCAGTTTTCTTTTGTACCAATGATTGAAGGCAAGAAAGGCTAAGAGCTTCAAGCTTCAGGCTGCAAGCTTCAGGCTACAGGCCAGGCAAAAAATCCAGAGTAAATAAAAAAAAGTTCATTTAGGTCAGAATCCCCGACCTAAATGAACTTTTATCTTTTAGTTTTTATCTTTTATCTCTCACTCGCAGTTATGCGCTTCCAGCCAATCACCAATCCTCCCTACCGCTGCCATCACCTCTGCAGAAGCAGCCGGATGGTCGCAGATATTATCGGGAGAAAGTCGCTCCAGGCTTTCAAGCCACGTATTGGCAAGCATCACATCCATCCACAAGCTCTCATTGCCATAGATACTTGCACCATTCAACCTTATTGATGCTACAAAGGCAAATGCCTTTTTTGCATTCGGTATACCTGGGCAGTTACCGTTATTGGCCCACCAGATAGCCCTGGCTTCGGCACGAGTATAATTTTCCGAACCAATGGTTACGTTGCCGGCACTTATGCCGTTAACATCTGGCCATGACTGGTTGCCATTGCCAAACCAATAACCCTGGCCATAACCACAACCTTCGTCGATGATACAGGTTTGTTTTACGATTTGAAATTTCGATCCGACATTACTGGGTGGGAACGTAGTTCCTTCAGACCAAAGAGCCTGGTTGCCCGCAGGTGTCATTAAACTTGTTTTTACCGAAATCCAAAAGTTGTCACCAACTTCGGAAATAGGAATTTTAAGTGACCATGCCGCCGGGTAGGGTGCACTGAAACTTTCCTGTACAGGAAAATCGTTTTGCTTAGGCATGCCATTACCGGAGTTAACAGGTATACCACTCTCGGTACCTGCATAAAGCTGGATACCTTTGATGGTTGAACCTGGCAGACCGCTGATGGTAATGTAGTAATCAGTGGCATCGTTACCCACGGTGATAGTACCGTAAGTTGTCGTGTTTTTAAGGAAGTTCTTTACAGTTGATGTACCACAGAGTACAGGTACCGTAGACGGACTAACAACAGTCCTGGCTGCTAATGCATCGGAACCCGATACACTTAAAGTGCGCACATTAGCAGTTTCAGTTGTTTGAGTGTTGGAAGTCGTTTCGGAGAGGATGTTTTTTTTACAGCCAACCCAGGTGGTAAGAGCGGTAATGGCAATTACTGCCATACCGGTACGGATGATGTTGTTCATAATTTTTTTTTTCTTTAGGGATTAGAATCGGGCACAAAATAGGTGGCGACCGTAAATTATGCAAGTTTTGAGAGGACAAATACCTGAACTATTTTCATAGTAAAACTACTAGTTGCGATCTAAGTCCTTCAGGGATAGATATTCAACGGAAGAAAAAAAGTTGATTTTTAGCGCATTTTTTTCACGTAAAGTACACTGAGGTATGTACGTAATTCGCAGAAAGTAACTGATTAATGGTTTTTTCGTGAAACTTCCTGTGGTGTTTCCTTATTGCCATTGCCATTATCTGCCGGTTCCTCCACCACTGATTGTTCTATCACCTTGCCGCCAAACTCGTTGGCATAGATCTGGAAAATAACGATGATATAACTGATCAATAGCGGGCCAAAAATGAGCCCGATAAATCCAAACAGGCCAAGGCCCACTATTACACCAAGGATGGTGATGATGGGATGCACATTACCTAATTTACGAATGATGGTCATCCTGGCCAGGTAATCCACATTGCCCGTTATAAGAATACTGTAAACGAAAAGTGCGGTAGCATTCCAGTGGTCGCCGGTAGCGTAAGTAAATAATACAAGCGGCACCCATACCACCATGGTGCCGATTACAGGGAAAAAGGCAAAGACGCCAGTCAGGAATCCCCAGAGTGCAAATTCTTTCACCCCAAATATAAAATACCCAAGCATGGCCGTAAGTCCCTGGATAATGGAGATAAGCGGAATGCCTAGTGCATTGGCCTTGACCATTTTTTTTGTCTCCGCAGCAAGCATATTAATATTTTCCTGTTTTAATGGAATTACCTGGTTAAGGAATTTTTCCATTTCTCTCCCGTGATAAAGCATGTAGTAAAGAACGAAGAGCATGATGGCCAGGTTAGTGATCAGTGTAGCAGTGCTATTGAGTAAGGTGGGTATGAAATTCGTCAGTTTGTTCAACGAAGTAGACAGTGATTCTTCCGACACAAACTTAAATCCCATGTTTTGCTGAATGGTAATGATCGAGCGCTTGGCTGAATCGAGCATTGCAGTCGGATTTTCCAGGAACGCGTTTACTTTGGGGCTTATCAGCGTTACACTAAGGAATATGGGAATGCCGATAATTAAAAGGTAATAAATGATAAACAGTCCTGCAGCCCTTCCTTTTTTCCATTTACGGTTGTACACCAGTTGGAAGTATTGACCGCGGCTAAGGATATAAATCGTAAGTGCTCCAAGTAATCCAGGCAGGAAAATGTACAGTTCCTGTATGACGAGGTATACCAGTAAGATTAAAAGGGATAATACAATCAATTGTCTTATCCTGTCGTTGAAATTACCCATCTGTATATTAATCTGAATTATCTAATTCGCCGGGATGCAATGGGTAACGAGGCATTAATCGATGATCACCTGTCCATTAGTTTGTTCGGGTTGCTTGTTACCGCGTTTCTTTTTTTTACCGAGGCCAAAAAAACGAAACAATTTTTTAAAAATATCATCTTCGTGATCAGCAATGTAATGCGACGACATGTTCTTCACCATTAATGGGATCAATGTCCTGGCAATCCAGCCTGCACGACCCAATACTACGCGTTTTAAAACAAGGTCTATAATGGAATTGGCCGCAGTGCCCAAAACAGGATTGGTAGAATCTCTCTTTACCAGTGATCCAAGAAATGAAATGGCGGAAAAAGCTGGTTTAAATTCATCCTTTAATGCGCTTGCACTTCCCATGATCAGTTGCTTCTGATTCTTCAACTGAAGTTCAAGCCTTTCTTTTTCTTCCTGCATATCCTTGTAGGTCCGAATAGGTTTAGACATAAAACTTGCGTATTAAAAGATTTCTGAAATAGGGAAAAACGATGTTCTTCCGTAATGCAAGGACAATAACCAGGAGTAAAAGAAAAAAACCGGCAACAATAGCAAATCCAAGTGCGCGGTTCTCAAGCAAATCACCTAGCCAGAAAGCCAGTGCGATGCCTCCAAAAATTACGATGAACAAACCAAAAACGGCAAGTGCCACCCCCGTAATTAATGCAGAACCAACACTGGTTGCTTTATCAGTAGCTTTTAAAACAGAAAGCTTATAAAATGTTTCTACGTAGTCCGTAACATGACCAGTAAGATCTTTCGCTTTGTCCTTTATCTCTTCTACTTCCATAAAAATGTTTTGTATAAAAGTACAATTGGTTCAATTGGCATCACATCAATTTACCGGGAAGAAGTAAGCCCAAAGGTTGGTAAATGATACCTCGCTTCTCTTAACCTCTTCCCGGTAATAAATGAAATGATCGTGTTTGATAAAACAGTTGGCCGATGCTAATTGTATCAGCTAAAACTTTGTTTTACTTCAGCAGCTTTGTCTTCTGCTTTTGCTTTGTAAGCGCGACCTTTTTCTTTCAGATGCTCGAGCTCTTCTTTACCCCTGTCGAAGAGGTGACTAAGCCTGTCAGCCCAACCGCCTGCTGTTTCTCCGATTTTCTTACGGGTTTCTGATCCTTTTTCGGGCGCAAGTAGAAGTCCGATTACAACACCGGCTGCTGCAGCGCCAAGGATTCCCAATGCAATCTTGCTTGTCGTTGTCATGGTAATATATTTTATGATGAAGAAATTGGGTTATCATAGGTCAATACAAAACCGTACCAGTTTAAACAATTCAATCATCGCGTCAAAATGGCCGGGTGTATAAATGCAGACTGTTGAAAAGGGGAGGATATTTCCCGTTTAAAATATTATTTTACCAGTCCGGCGCGTTTTATATCTTTCATTATCATTTAATTGCTTATGAGAGTTGTCCCCTTTATCCTTTCACTTGTCGCTACCATTGTATTGATATATTGCCTCAATAGAAAATGGGGAGCGATCCCTCCAATGGGAAAATTTCTATCACCGCAACATGGTTTTTGGCAAAATGCGGAACCGACGGACAGGGATTTCAATGAAACTTTCGATTTTCCCCAACTGAAAGGCAAAGCCGAAGTTTACTTCGATGAACGGCTGGTGCCACATGTTTTTGCAGAAAACGATGCCGACCTCTATTTCATCCAGGGGTATTTGCATGCCCGGTTTCGGTTGTTCCAAATGGATTTGCAAACAAAGGCCGCGGAAGGACGCGCAAGCGAAATTGCCGGCCCGCGCGCAGTAGATTACGACAGGGGTAAACGAAGATTGGGAATGAAATATGCCGCGGAAATCGCACAGCGCGAAATGGAATCCGACCCTACAAGTAAAATTGTAATGGACGCATATACTAATGGCGTAAATGCATACATCAGTTCACTCACAGAAAGTCAATTGCCACTAGAATATAAACTGCTGGATTTTAAACCCGAGAGGTGGAGCAATCTGCGCACCGCCCTGCTGTTGAAAATGATGGCCGAAATGCTGGCTTCCGGCACCGAAACGGACCTGGAGTATACGACCGCACGCTCCATATTTTCGCTGGAAGAATTTAAAATGCTATATCCCCAGGTCGATGATTCACTGGTGCCGATAATCCCACGCGGAACGGCGTTTGATGCTCCCGGTATTGTACCTGTAGCACCACCGGATGCCGATTCGGTTTATATAAAAGATAAAAAACCATTGTATTCCCAACAACCGGAAAAGCCCGATCCCAATAACGGTAGCAATAACTGGGTGGTGGCAGGAAGCAGAACCAAAAGTGGAGCTCCCATACTGTCAAATGATCCCCACCTGGAACTTTCATTGCCCTCCATCTGGTACGAAATGCAATTAGCGGTTCCATCCGGAAATTCATACGGAGTTACTATCCCCGGTAGTCCCTACGTGATCATCGGTTTCAATGATAGTATCGCCTGGGGCATCACCAATTCCCAGCGCGATGTGAAAGACTATTACGAAATCCGCTTTCGTGATCATACAAAATCCGAATACTGGTACGACAGTAGCTGGCAACGAACCAACATTCGAATTGAAGAGATCAGGGTAAAGGGTAGCGCCACCGTGTATGATACGGTTGCATACACCATTTTCGGTCCGGTGATGTACGATGAAAGTTATTCAAGCGATTACAGCAAAGGACGCAATCTTGCTGTACGATGGGTGGCACACGATCCAAGCAACGAAGCCAACACATTTTATAAATTGAACCGCGGCAAAAATTATAACGACTACACCGAAGCCATTAAATCATTTAACTGTCCGGGTCAAAATTTTGCTTTTGCGTCGCGCTCTGGGGATATTGCCATTTGGCAACAGGGTAAGTTTCCGGCACGATGGGATCAACAGGGATTGTATGTAATGCCTGGTGTCGACAGCAGCTATGCATGGCAGGGTTTCATTCCGCAAACCGAGAACCCGCATATACTTAACCCGGAGCGTGGCTTCCTGGAAAGCGCCAACCAGCGCGCTGCAGATTCCAGCTATCCTTATTTTATGCCCGGAACTTATATTAGCCCGCGTGCAATCGCTATCGAGCGACACCTGTCGGGGATGTATGGTATCACTCCGGCCGATATGATGCGGCTTCAATATGATTATTTCAATACGCTGGCTGAAGATGCTGTACCGCTACTACTTAATTACATAAATAACGCTTCACTTTCGGCCAACGAAAAAAAATATATCGACATACTGCGTAGCTGGGATTTCCAGGCCACTCCTCAATCGAAAGGACAGACAATTTATCAATGCTGGTTGGATAGCCTCGAAGTGGCAATTTGGAAAGATGAGTTGACGCAGGTAACGCCGCAGGCACCCTGGCCTGATGAGCAGACTACAATGGAACTTTTGAAAAAAGATTCATTGTTGCGCTTTATTGATAATATCAATACACCACAGGTAGAAACAATTTTTGATATTGTAACGCAGGCGTTTAAAAAAACGGTGCCCCTGCTGGGAGAAAAAGAAGCAGCCGGTCAGTTGGAGTGGAGTAAGTTCAAACATCCCGGAGTTTATCATATTTCAGATAAAGGAAAAAGTGCATTACTTCCTTTCGCGCGACCGGGACTGGAAGTCGGTGGCTTTGGTAATACGATCAATGCCATGACGCATAGTCACGGACCAAGTTGGAGAATGATCGTACATATGACGACGCCCCTCGAAGCATATGGCGTGTTCCCGGCAGGACAAAGCGGTAACCCGGGAAGTCGCTTTTATGATAATTTCGTGGACACCTGGGTTGCGGGGAAATATTACCAGCTATGGTTTATGCGGGAGGGTGATAAAACGGATAAAAAAGTGAAATGGGTAATGCATTTTGGTAATTAAACTGTTAAATGATTTATTTTAAAAAATTATGAAAATAATTGTTGCGATAGTCGTTACCGCATTGCTGGCGTTTGTGAGCGGGATATATTTTCCCTGGTGGAGCCTCGCAATTGCCGCATTTATAGTGGCGTTGCTGGTGCCGCAGCACGCGGGAAAAGCCTTCCTGTCGGGGGCGGCAGGCGTTTTTATACTGTGGGCGGCGCTGGCCCTGTGGAGTGATATGAAAAATGACGGCATTTTATCCAAAAAAATAGCTTCTTTACTTCCGCTAGCAGGCAATTCGGTGTTGCTAATACTCGTAACAGCATTTGTTGGCGCGCTTGTGGCAGGGTTTGCTGCAATGGCCGGCAGTTTTTTGCGTTCTAATGCTGTCAGGCATCAATAGTTGCTGAAAAACTTTCCTTATCTTATCCTCTATTCAACTGAAGCCACCCGGAAACTATGCGGCAGATTCTTTGTTGTTTTTTCATTTTAGGCCTTTCCTATCTTTCCTTTTCACAAAAGGTGTCCGGTATCGTAACGGATTCCGACGGGAAGCCCATTCCTTTTGCGTCAGTTTATCTAAAAGGGACTACCAAGGGCACCAACGCCAACAATGAAGGCAAATACTTCCTCGAACTTGACCCTGGCCAGTACACGCTGGTATGCCAGCATATCAATTACCGGATGGAAGAAAAGGTGATCGTTTGTGGTGTCAACGACATCGTGGTCAACTTCAAACTGGTAGTCCAGGAAGTTATATTAGATGACGTAACCGTAACCAATACCACCAAACGAGAAGATCCTGCATACGAAATTATCCGCAATACCATCAAAAAGCGGACGTATCACCTCGGTCAAATGGACAAGTTCCAGTGCGAAGTATATACAAAGGGACAGTTGAAAGTAAGAAGTTATCCCAAGCGGCTTTTCGGCCGCAAAGTAAACCTGGAGGATGGGGATACGAGTAAACAGAAAATGCTGTACCTATCGGAAACGATCGCTAAATATTCTGTGAATAAGCCCCAGAAAGTAAAGATCGAAGTAATATCTACCCGGGTAAGCGGGCAAAGTGATGCGTACGGTTTGAGTGCTCCCAACATTTACTCCTTTTATGAAAATAATGTATCAATAGGTACGAGGCTCAACCCCAGGGGATTTATTTCGCCCATTTCAGACAATGCACTTAATTATTATAAATATAAATATGAGGGTGAATTTGAGGAAGGTGGAAGGCAAATCTTAAAGATCAAAGTAACTCCGCGCCGGAAGTATGAGCCATTATTTACCGGCTATATCAATATTGTAGAGAATGAATGGCGCATTTATTCCGTGGACCTCTTTCTTACCAAGGAGTCGCAAATGGAGTTTATCGATTCGCTGAAAATTGAACAGCTTTATCGGCCTGTGAAAGGAGACGTATGGGCGATCAGTAGCCAGGTAATTTATCCTTCTGCCAACATTCTTGGGTTTGACGCGCATGGAAGTTTTATTAATATCTATTCCAACTTTGATATAGAACCACAATTTGATAAGAAGTTTTTTACGCCTACCATACTCAAGTACACGGACAGTTCCAACAAGAAAGATGCAGTTTATTGGGATACTACGCGGCCCGTACCATTGATGTCCGACGAAATATCAGATTATAAGCGGAAAGACAGCCTGGAAAAAGATCCGCGTCACCGGGATTCGATTACGAGAGCCGACAACAAAGTGAATATGTTTGGTGCATTGCTGTTTGAGCAGACAATGGTTACAAAGAGCCGGCGCATGTCTTTTACATTTCGTCCTTTGTCCGAACAATTCAGTTTTAATTGCGTGGAAGGTTTAGTGATCAATACCGGCGCCATCTGGACCAATCGGTTTGATAGCAGCGCTAATGGTAAACGGCGAAGCATAAGTTTAGCGCCCAATTTACGTTACGGTTTTTCCAACAAACATTTTAATGCTCACCTGACATTTACATATAGATGGGGGCGTAATAATCCGTCAGTCATCACACTCTCTGGAGGAAAGCGCATTTTCCAGTTTAATAATAATAGCCCCATTGGACCCCGTGGTAATACCATTTCGAGCCTCCTGGGCGAAAAAAACCGGTTGAAGATTTATGAAGCCTGGTATGTGCGGGGAAGTTATAATAAGGGTGTCGGTAGCGGCTTTTCATGGACTGCAGCATTCCAGTACCAGGACAGGATGCCACTTGATAATACCACCGACTATACATGGGTAGATAAGAAGGGCAGGGAATACACACCTAATTATCCGAATGAACTGGTTTCAGAAAATATCAAGCGGCACCAGGTGTTCTTTGCGTTGGTGGGGTTGAACTGGCAGCCAGGTGCGCGTTATATTGACCTGCCGAATGAACGCATCAATCTTGGATCAAAAGCTCCAAAACTTAGCTTGCAATACCTGCGCAATTTTAGTAACATCTTCGGCAGCGATGGAGATTTTAGTCGCTGGAAGTTTAGCATGAGCGATGAAGTGAATCTTAAACTTTTTGGAAAGCTTGGTTACCGCATTGGCGTCGGCGGATTTATTGATAATGACCTGGTGCAAATTCCCGATTACCAGCACTTCAATGGTAACCTGTCCACCCTTGCGACAGAGTACCTCAACAGTTTCCAGCTATTACCATTGTATTTATACAGTAATACTTCCCGGTTTTTTTCGCTGGCGCATATCGAACATAATTTCCATGGCTTGCTTACCAATAAAATTCCCGTTGTCCGTAAGCTGAACGTTTATCTCGTAGTGGGTGGAAATGGATTTTATATGAATCGTACAGACAACTACTTCGAACTTTTTGCCGGTATCGACAATATCTTCAAGCGCTTCAGGATTGATATAGTAAATGCATTCAAGGATGGAAGGTTTTGGAAGAGTGCGATAAGGATAGGGCTTACTCGCCTTGGGGAAACGCGTGGGGATGATTGGCCGTAGCAAGCCGCGAGCCTCGAGCTGCGAGCTACAGGCTACAGGCTTCACAGTGTGACCTCAGAACGAAAATTAGCTTGAAGCTTTAGCCTGTAGCCTGTAGCTTGTAGCCTAGTAGTTTGCAACTAAAAGCTAATAGTATATAGAACTGTCATCAATTAGCCTACTCTTAATATCTTTGCAGATTATTAATTTTCGGATCCAGGTCTTAAGCGTCAAGCCAGGAGCTCGCAGCTCGAGGCTCGAAGCTCGCCGCCCGAATAAGTACAAACAATAATTGAGAATGCCCGCATTGCACAATCGCATTTCCCGGAAGGAGTTGAAAGAGCGTATCCAGAATGATCCGACGCCCCGGGTTACTATTTCCTTTTACTGTTATTTCAAGATTCACGAACCACGGGTGTATCGCGATCAGTTGTACAAAGACCTGACTGCTTTGCAGGTATTAGGACGGGTATACCTGGCCGAAGAAGGGATCAATGCACAGGTGAGTGTGCCGCGGCATCAACTTGATGCATTCCGCGATTATTTATATGCCACGGATGCATTGAAGGGCCTGCGGCTGAATGTAGCGGTAGACGACGATGGAAAAAGCTTTTATGTACTGGATATCAAAGTACGTAATCGAATTGTAGCGGATGGTATCCGGGATCCGGAATTTGATATGGCTAACAGAGGCAGGTACGTGGATGCAGAAGCATTTAACAAACTAACTGCCGATGCCAACACGGTGGTGATTGATATGCGCAATCATTATGAATACGAAGTAGGCCACTTTGAAAACGCAATTGAAATTCCGTCCGACACATTTCGCGAGCAATTGCCAATGGCCGCCGAAATGATGGCCGATAAAAAAGACGCCAATATCATTATGTATTGCACCGGAGGCATACGCTGTGAAAAAGCATCAGCCTATATGCGTCATAAAGGATTTACCAATGTATTTCACCTGGAAGGAGGCATTATCCATTATACAAACCAGGTAAAGGAAAAAAAGCTGGAGAATAAATTTCATGGAAAAAATTTCGTCTTCGACCAACGTTTGGGTGAGCGGATCACCGATGAAATTATTGCCCAATGTCACCAATGTGGCAAACCTGCAGATACACATGTAAACTGTGTAAACGATGCCTGTCACCTGCTTTTTATTCAATGTGAAGACTGCCGCAATGAAATGAAAGGTTGTTGCAGCCAGGAGTGCAAGGATTTTATCCAGTTGCCGGCAGAGGAGCAGAAGAAGCTGCGTTCGGGCATTGATAAAGGAAGAAATGTGTTCAATAAATCGCGTTCACGGATCACTGCGTTGGGTAAGCGTGACGATAAAGAATTCTAATTCCTTCAATACCAAATGGGAGTTGGCATGGATGGATAATTTATCCACCCCGCAATAAAATTGGAACAGGCTGTGCTTGCATTATCGAATTAAGGTTTATACTTTGGCGCTTCACCACCATCCAGCCAGTCAATGCGAGCCATTTTTTTACACCCCCAAAAATTATGCGCGGTAGCGCTTTTGCTTACATTAATCTCCTGTACGAAGCAAAACAGGGAAATAATTATCAGCCCGAATGCAGAGTCCAACGAAAATGTAACGAGTGCAAGACCTCCAAAACAGGTAAAATTTACTACGTACACGATCCGGGCAGGTCAACATTATTGTGATCAGAATACATGGAAATCTGTAAGTGTTAGAGAAATGAATTTCGCTGTAAAGTTTGACAACTCGGCAATTTACCAGACCACTCTGCCGGACAACCAGTATGATATAAATAAACTCTGGGGTTTTTCTGAAGGCTTCGATCACCAGTATAATAGTGCCCGAATCGGTTGGGGCTGGAGCGATGGAGCGCTTCGTTTGTATGCTTATTCTTATAATCGCGGTGTGCGCCAATCGCAGGAAATATCTATAGTACCTATTGGTTCGGAAATTAACTGCAGCATAAAACTATCGGGTAGTACGTATTTATTTACAGTAAACGGCGTTACTGTCACGCAGCCGCGTGGTACATCCAACAGTACTGCCAGTGGTTATCAATTGTATCCTTACTTCGGCGGTGATGAAACGGCACCACATACCATCACTATTTTGCTTCGTTCATTGTAGGGGACCACGTACAGTGATTAAGTGGTAGTGGCTTTCTATTATAAATGATTTGCCTGCTTTTTATTGCTTACTGCAAGAAAGCACCTTACAATTTCATTTCATATTTCTGTTCTACAACGTGCTTTCCAAATGCTGCCGATTCTTTTTCTACTGTTAGAATAAAACCAAAGCGCGTATAAAGCGCAGCGGCTTCGTGCAGCTCGCTGGTGGTCCAGAGATAGGAGTGCCGGTAACCATTATCTTTCATGAATGAAACATACTGCTCCATAAGTTTTTTCCCAATGCCAAGTCCTCTATACTCGGGCAGCAGCAGGAAGAAACGTAGTTGTGCAGTCGATTCATCACGGTGTATCAGGAAGAGGCATCCAACGATTTTATGCTGGTGCTCGCATATCCAAACCCTGTCTTTAATTGGGTTATAGTTTGAGTAAAATTCGTGCATACCGGCAGCAACATAACTTTCAAATTCGATCCCGTATTTGTATTCCAGGCTGTATAGCGTTCCATGTAAATAGGTAATATATCCCAGGTCGCCAGGTTGTAGCTGGTTGCGGATGCTTATTTCATTTGCAATGTTTTTGTTCATGGGAGAAGCTCCCTGCAAATTTGAGGTTGTTTTGATTTTATTCAAAACTCGATTATTACTATTTGCCTGGCTGTTTTTTATAACGGATGGAGAATATCGCTATCATTATATTAATTACCATCGAAAACATGTTGGAGATGATGATGATCCAGTCATTATTCAGGAAGCCATACCAGATCCATCCGGCAAGGCCCGTAAACAACACGGCTACCGTCCACAGCGACACACTTTCTGCTTCTTTTTCTTTAATGATCTTTATCAATTGAGGTACCTGGGAATAACCCGTTGCAATACTGGCAGCGAGACCAACAATTGTAGGTAGCTCCATCTTTGTCGTTTAGGGGTTTGCGGTGTACGTGTTGTTAGTCGATTTCATTATCGCGTAGTTCACGGGTGAGTTTGGTAAAACCTAGAACCTCACCTTCATCATCATGTAAGGCGGTAATAAGTATGCTGCCCCAAAATGTTGAACCGTCTTTACGTACACGCCGGCCAATATGTTTGGCCCTGCCTTCTCTCGTAGCAAGCTCTAATAAACGTTCGGGAAGACGTTCCTGCCGATCCTGTGGTAAATAAAAAATATTGAAGTTTTGACCAAGTATTTCGTGTGACTTGTATCCTTTGATTTTTTCGACACCTTTATTCCAGGTAAGAATCGTTCCATCTCTATCCAGCAACACGATTGCATAGTCCTGCACTTCCTCTATCATCCTTTTGTGCAGTTGTTCCAGTTTTGATTTCTTTTCTGTTACCATAGCTAGGTTGGTTAGCTTTTTCGAACAAAAACTATTCCCAGATACCTCGTACAACTGCATTCCAGCCATTAAAGGCATGCTGGCAGACGACATTAAAAACAAACCTTGTTATTCTAATGCGCATGTGGAATTGGGAAAAGCAATATTCGGGGAAGAAAATCCACACTATTAAGGTTGTTCTAGAATGAAGGTGAGACTGTAGGGAGATGCGTTAAGCTAATATTAGGGAAAGTCTTTGCTTCGCTTTTTTACCACATAGGATCATAGAAACAGAGGTTTCACATAGGAATTCTTATGGAATGAAACTTTAATTTTCTTAACAAGGACAAACTATGATGACCTATGTTTCTATGCTCCTATGTGGTAAAAAAGCGAATTGCATAAATCTCCCAACCGATCCTACTTCTTACTAATCCATTTAATGCAAACAGGCTTGCTTACTGCTATGCGTTTGCCTGTATCGGTTAGCATACCTGATTTTTTATCTCTACGGAAAACTACGATCTCGTTGCTGTTTTGATTAGCAACGAGCAGGAAGTTGCCGGTAGGATCGAAGTTGAAATTGCGCGGCGTTTTTCCTTCTGTAGACACATGATCAACGGGAGCCAGCCGGCCTGCCTTGTCGATTGAAAAAATAGCGATAGTGTTCGATTCGCCCCGGTTAGATGCATACAGGAACCGGCCATCGGGCGAAACATGGATATCTGCACTACCTATTGGTCCGCTATAATCACCTGGCAGTGCCGAAACGTTTTGTATAAGAGTAAGCTCCCCTTTATTGTAGTGATACACGGAAATGGAACCAGTAAGTTCCTCAATGAGGTATGCGTAATTACTGTTGGGATGAAATTCAAAATGGCGTGGGCCGGCACCGGCCTCGGTGATTTCGTAAGGAGCCGGCGCGTCGGTGAGTTTGCCAGATTTTTGATCGAATGCATAGATCATCACCTTGTCGATACCAAGATCAGGTACAAAAAGAAACTTATTGTCTTTACTGGGTACAGTAGCATGTACATGCGGACTCGTTTGCCGGTCTTCATTTACACTGTAACCTGAATGTTCAATCACCTGCGTTGTTGAATCAAGTCCTCCGTCAGGTCTTACCCGAAGTACCGCCACACTGCCGCTGGAATAATTGCCGGCAAAGACCCACTTGCCTGTCTTGTCAATGCTCACATAGCAGGGATGCCTGCCACCCGAAAATTGCTTGTTAATAGCAGTAAGCTTACCCGTTTGCTTATCAAATGCAAAAGCGGCGATACTTCCACCAGTGGTGTACATGGTGCTGTCGTCATTTTCGTTTACAGCATACACAAATCGCTGGTCGGGTGAAATGGCGAGATAGGAGGGGTTGGAAGTTTCCGTTTCGCTTACCAATGTTGCTTCACCGGTTTCACTATTGAATCGATAAACATAAATGCCTTTGCTATCGCCTGCCGTATAAGTGCCTACAAGAAGGTAATGTTCCTTTTGTGCAAACGCTGTTATTGATAACATGGACAGTATTGGCAATAAAATCTTTTTCATCAATTAAAAGTATTGATTTAGGATCGGTTCACCGAATCAGTGGAAAGATCTTTGAGACATCCAAGAATCAATTTTTCAGTTTCCACGTCACTAAGAGGTTGCGGTATGAATTTTTTCCCCGTTACTTTTTCATATAGTTCAATATAACGTTTGGAAATCGTCTGCACCCATTCATCCGTCATCTCTGGTACGGTCTGTCCTTCTTTGCCCATAAAGTTGTTAGCGATCAGCCATTCTCTCACAAATTCCTTGCTCAGTTGTTTTTGTCTTTCACCTTTGTGTTGCCGCTCTTCGAAACCGTCGGCATAAAAATAGCGTGATGAATCTGGCGTATGAATCTCGTCCATGAGATAGATCCTGTCGCCAATTTTGCCAAACTCATATTTTGTATCTACGAGAATCAGTCCCTGTTTTTTTGCTATTTCCTTACCTCGCTCGAAAAGCTGTAAGGTATACTTTTCAAGAATTTTCCAGTCGTCGGCACTGGCGAGCCCCTGTGCTATAATTTCTTCCCTGCTGATATCCTCATCATGGCCTTCGGATGCCTTGGTGCTGGGAGTGATAATGGGTGAAGGGAAAAAATCGTTTTCTTTCATTCCCTCAGGCATAGCGACACCACAAAGTGATCGTGTGCCCGCGGAATAGGTGCGCCACGCATGGCCGGTAAGATTGCCCCTGACCACCATTTCAATTTTAAAGGGAACACATCGTTTGCCTACGGATGCGTTTGGTGCCGGTGAAGCAATTAACCAGTTAGGACAAATATCGCGAGTAGCTTCGAGCATCCAGGCGGCGATCTGGTTTAGTACCTGTCCTTTGAAGGGAATAGGACGTGGAAGAATAACATCAAATGCCGAGATCCGGTCGCTCGCGATCATCACC
The DNA here is from genome assembly GCA_965652975.1 of uncultured Chitinophagaceae bacterium. GTDB lineage: Bacteria > Bacteroidota > Bacteroidia > Chitinophagales > Chitinophagaceae > CADEDV01. Next base: position 25,214 of record CBFGYO010000045.1, read on the forward strand.
AGCCAATCGCTCCCGATGCTATATACATCACGCACCTTGCCACTATAAAAACCAGTTTGTCCGGGAAAAGAAAATGTAGACATAAACGAAAGTAATAATGCTTTAAAAAACTGTGCTTTTCAGGCCTTTTAAGATTTCAACATTTTATCCTTTCTGCTTAAAAATTAAATTTTTAGATAAAAACTACAATGCTTATTTTTCCAGCATATTAACAACCAAAATTCCGAGTTTATGAGAAAAAGCTGCCGCTTTTTAGGTGCCTGGCTAATGGCGATGTTTTGCTTATCGATTGCTGTCCATGCCCAAACTTCCACTATCAAAGGCACCGTTCGTAATAGTTCCACCAAAGAAGTCGTACCCGCTGTCTCGGTTGTAGTAAAAGGTACCAGCCAGGGCACATTTACCAACTCAAATGGCGAGTTTACACTAAACGTTCCCAAACTTCCCGTTACACTGGTTTTTTCATCCGTCAACTATGACACTTACGAAGTTGCAGTAAGTGATGCTGCTGCATCCATTGAAGTAGATTTCAAACCAAATATGACGCTTGGCCAGGAAGTAGTGGTTGCTGCCAGCCGTGTACCCCAACGTATTCTCGAAGCACCCGTTACCATCGAAAGAATGAGCAGCGGCGTTTTGCGCAATATACCAGCTCCCAGTTATTATGAAGCCATCACCAACCTCAAAGGTGTGGATATGCATACTGCCAGTCTTACTTTCCGCACCGTTACTACACGCGGATTCGTAAGCAGTGGAAATACCAAGCTCAACCAGCTAATCGACGGTATGGACAACCAGGCTCCCGGTCTGA
>CBFGYO010000046.1:0-25276 GCA_965652975.1 uncultured Chitinophagaceae bacterium
ATCCGCATAATTCCCCAATCCATAATTCCTCCTCAAACACTCCTCCGGATTCATCACATGCCATTCGAACTCATCACGGAAATGCCGGATCGCTGCTGCCACCGGCCATGCAGCAGCATCGCCCAGCGGGCAGATGGTATTGCCTTCGATCTTGCGCTGTATATCCCACAACAAATCAATATCACTCAGTTTGCCTTTACCATTATCAATATTCAATAAGATCTTTTCCATCCATCCCGTGCCCTCTCGGCAGGGAGAACATTGCCCACAGCTTTCATGCCTGTAAAAGCGCGCCAGGGTGTAAGTATGCTTTACAATACATTGCCTGTCGTCGAGCACGATAAAACCTCCCGATCCCATCATAGATCCAGTAGCAAATCCACCGTCGGCCAGGCTCTCATAGGTCATCATACGTGTTTCGCCTTTTGCCGTTTTCAATAGAAGGTTTGCCGGTAGTATGGGTACGGAAGATCCGCCCGGGATACATGCTTTCAGTTTTCTTCCGTTGGCAATGCCGCCACAATATTCATCACTGTAAATGAACTCTTCCACACTTATCGTCATGTCTATTTCATACACACCCTGCTTGTTGATATTACCACAGGCGGAGATGAGTTTGGTACCTGTCGATTTGCCAATACCAATCTTTGCATATTCCTCACCACCTTCATTGATGATGGGAACAACGGCGGCAATCGTTTCAACATTATTCACAACTGTCGGACAATCCCATAATCCCTTTACCGCAGGAAAAGGAGGTTTGATGCGTGGATTTCCTCTCTTGCCTTCGAGTGATTCAAGCAAAGCTGTTTCTTCGCCACAGATATAAGCTCCTGCACCACGCTGCACATAAATCTCGCAGTTGAACCCTGTGCCTAAAATATTCTGCCCGAGAAACCCATTATTCTTCGCCTCCTGAATAGCCTGCTCAAGAATGGCAACGATCCATGCGTATTCGCCCCGAATGTAGATGTAAGCACGATTGGAACCCAAAGCAAATGCCGATACGATCATCCCCTCTATCAGCAGGTGAGGAATGAACTCCATCAAATACCTGTCTTTGAAAGTTCCGGGTTCCGACTCATCCGCATTTACTACGAGGTAGCGCGGCACACCTTCCGGTTTGGCCAGGAAGCTCCATTTCATTCCCGTAGGAAAGCCAGCTCCACCGCGTCCACGCAGCCCACTTTTTTTCACCTCTTCGGTTACTGCATCGGGACTCATACTTTTCAATGCTTTTTCCACGCTGCGGTAACCACCTTCACGACGGTATACATCAAATAACCTGATGTTTTCTACATGTGCTTTATCGAGTAATAATTTTCGTCCCATATGTGGTCGTTACCTTGATTAGTTTTCTTTTTGCCATGGTCACTTAGCTGCGAGCTACGAGCTTCGAGCTACGAGCTAAGCCATGTTTATCCTTTTACTGCCTGCCGGGCGAATAATATCCACCTGTTTTCTTTCCTGATCCATATTTCCAGCACCTTCAGGTGAAAGGTTCCTTCTTTCCCATCCCGTACCGCGTCAATATCTGCAATGAATCTTGCATGCGCCACGGTGCCACTGTATTTCACTTCCAGGCTGTCTTCTCTAAATTTCTTATACACCATGAAACCCGTTTCGAGGTTCCTGATTAAATCTGTCCTTGTTTCCACCCATCCATTACTATGTCCGTAGCTCAGTTCATTATCCGTGTACTGGTTGATGGATGAAATATTCTTTTCTACCAATGCACGATGAAATGTCTGTATAGCATTTTCCAACTTACCATCCGATTGCGAACTGGCAACGATCCCGAAAAAAAGACAAATAGTGATTATAAACAGTCGCATTTCTATTTATGCTTTTTCTCGTAATCGTGATTAAACATCCAGTTGATTCCATACTTATCAGTGAGCATACCAAAGCGTGCTCCCCAAAACGTATCATTGAGTGCCATCGTAACATTTGCACCTTCGGCCATCGCGCTAAACTTTTTTTCAATGTCCTCAACAGTTGGGCAATTAAGCGACAGGCTCACATTTGTGCCACCGGTTACCGGCTGGTTGGGCATACAATCACTTACCATGAATTGCAGGTTGCCGGCCTGGAACATTGCATGCAGCACCTTGTCTTTGTAACCCGGGGGAATATCCATTGGTGCATCGCCAAATGATTGCTGGTAAATAACCTTGCCATCAAATACTTTACTATAGAATGCAAGTGCTTCGCTGGCATTGCCATTAAAATTCAGATATGGTATGATCGCATCCATAGAAAATAATTTTTAAGTTAGTTATTACGTATCGCTGATGCCTCCTGTGTGCATTCGCGAATGATGCTGTCTACTTTTTCTTTCGTAAGGTGTTCACGAAAATTATTTCCCAGTTGCATCATCGGCGCGTAGCCGCATGCACCCAGGCATTCTACTGTTTTTAAAGAAAACAATCCATCGGCCGTGGTTTCACCAGGCTTTATTCCCAGCTTTTCGTATATGTATTTAATGATATCGTCGCTTCCATTGATCATGCAGGGTCCGGTCTGGCACACTTCAAACATGTATTTGCCCACCGGCTTCAAATTATACATGCTATAAAAGGTCGCCACTTCGTATACTTCTATGGGCTCCAGTTGCAGGAGCGATGCTACATAATCCATTGTGTCGGCACTCAACCAACCCCCAAATTCCTGTTGAGCGAGGTGCAATACCGGGATCACGGCACTCTTCTGCTTTCCTTCAGGATAGAAGCCGATGATACGTTGTACTTCTTTTAATTTTTCGTCCGAAAACTGCATATGTCTTTATTCCGTTTTACTTAATCGGGCTTCGAGCTGCGAGCTTGTTAGACCGAAGCTCCAAACTTATTACGCATTACTCAAGCGCCTTATATTTTATATTTCCGACTGCTTTGGCTCAGTAAGCATATCACTTAATGAACATTATGCTGAGGGTTTCAGCTCGAGGTTCGAGGCTCGCAGCTCGAAGCCTCCCTCACCCATCCATCTCCCCCGCAATCAAATTCAAGCTACTAAGTGTGATTATCGCATCACTCAACATCGATCCTTTTGTAATTTCTTCGAAGGCCTGGTAATAAATAAAACATGGCCGGCGAAACTGGAGTCGATAAGGCGCTCTTCCGCCATCGCTGATCAGGTAAAAACCCAGTTCGCCATTACCGCCTTCTACGGCCTGGTATACTTCGCCTACCGGCATTTCTATCTCACCCATGATAATTTTGAAATGCCAGATCAATGCTTCCATTTTCGTGTACACATCCTCTTTAGGCGGTAGGTAATATTGCGGTACATCCGCATGATACACTTCCGCTTCGGCACCTTTGAATTCATTTACTTTATGAAGGGCCTGTTCGATAATGCTTAAGCTTTGCCACATTTCCTGGCTACGAACCATCCAGCGATCATAATTATCTCCTGTGGTACCCACAGGAATGGTAAAATCAAAATCTTCGTAACTGCAATAAGGTGTATGTACCCGCACATCGTAATCCACTCCCGCTGCGCGCAGGTTGGGACCGGTAAAGCCATAGTTCAGCGCGCGATCAGCATTGATGGCTCCTGTACCCTGTGTGCGGTCCATAAATATCCTGTTGCGCATAAACAGGTTTTCAAATTCTCTCAGCACTTTGGGGTACTCGGTAAGAAATTTATCCAGTTTACGGAAAGCGATGTCATTGAAATTTCTTTCAAACCCACCTATGCGACCAATATTGGTTGTAAGTCTTGAGCCACATACTTCTTCGTATATTTCGTAGATCAGTTCGCGGTATTGCATCACGTACAGGAAACCTGTATATGCGCCTGTATCCACTCCTACTATTGAATTGCATATCAGGTGATCGGATATACGTGCCAGCTCCATGATGATCACGCGCAGGTAATCCACGCGTTTGGGAGTGGTGATGCCTAATAATTTTTCGCAGGTGAGATGCCATCCCATGTTATTGATCGGGGATGAACAGTAATTCAACCTGTCTGTAAGAGGAGTGATCTGGTATAACGGGCGGCGCTCCGCAATTTTTTCAAATGCACGGTGGATATAACCAATTGTTTGTTCTGACGAAACGATGCGTTCGCCATCGAGCTCAAGGATATTTTGAAAAACGCCATGGGTAGCCGGGTGCGTTGGACCCAGGTTGAGCGTGGTCGTTGTTTTCTCAATACTTCCCTCAGGTAATTTTATATGTTGTTCTGACATTGTATAAATAAAAATGTAGGGTCGTTAATCATTACTTACCTCGTACACCCTCTTTTTTTTCATCTAAGAAGATGGCTGTTGTACAAATTGCCAAAAGACCATGGCTTATCCCACTTATCAGGTCCATATCTTCCCTATGCAGACTATAATCATAAAAATGCCAAACAGCAAATGCTGCAAAAAAGATGATTGAAACAAACCTAATCGCCATACGATATTTGTAAAAAAACAACATCATAGAATCAAGTTTACATTTCAAAGGATGGGTCTGCCGGTCTCATCATCTTTATCCGCTTCTGCTATCACTGCCTTTCCATGATCCGTACGTTCTGTTCCAAATCCAAGTGTACCTCCCCGTCCAAACATTTCATCGTCCTTATCGATTCTCGTCTGATCTTCCAGGGGAAATTCTTTTCGCATGGGGAAGTAGTCCATCTCATCCACATTTAATATCCTTTTCAGGTTGGGATGACCAACGAAATTAATACCGTAGTAATCATATGTCTCGCGCTCCAGCCAGTTGGCGGCAGAAAAAAGTCCTGTTGCCGTATAAATATCTGGTGTTGCCACGGGGGTAAAAACTTTGAACCTTATCCTTACATTGTCAACCAGGTTATGCAGATGGTATACAACGGCCAGTTCCCTGCCAGCAAGGTGAGGATAGTGTACGCCGCAAAGGGAGGTGAGGAAACGGAACCTGAGAGTTTCCTCATCGTACAGGTAATTGAGTACTTTCAGATTTAACTCTTTCGGCGCTTCAAAAGTCAGCATGCCGTAGGGTTCATCAAAAGCAGTAACCTGGTCGCCGAATTTCGCGATTAAGGTTTGTTTTATTTGATCGTTGGTCAGTGACATGTTACAATCAAATTGCAGGCTTCTAGCACAGGCCGGCAACTTTAAAAATTAAATTATCTGTAAGCTGCCAACGGCTAGATGTGGCAGCCAGCAACTATTGGATTCCATAACTTTCAAGCAATGCCTTATACTGTTCACCATTCCTTCTGCGCAGGCTTTCTTTTCCTACCAGATCCTGGATGCGCATTACTCCATCGATTATAGCTTCGGGACGTGGTGGGCACCCTGGCACATAAACATCTACCGGTACTACCTGGTCAATTCCCTGCAGTACGCTATACGTGTCGAAAATACCACCGCTACTTGCGCAAGCACCTACTGCCATTACCCATCGCGGTTCTGCCATCTGCAAATACACCTGCTTTACCACAGGACCCATTTTTTTTGCGATAGTACCCATCACCATCAGCAGGTCGCACTGGCGGGGAGAAAAACCCACTCTTTCTGAACCGAACCTTGCAAGGTCATAATGCGAGCCCATTGTTGCCATGAACTCGATACCACAACAGGAAGTAGCAAAGGGAAGCGGCCAGATGGAATTTTTCCTGGCGAGACCGATGACATTATTCAGCGTTGTAGCAAAAAAACCTTCACCCTGGTGACCAGGAGGCATTTCTGCCATGCTGATATCGGGTTCGGGTGCTTTTTTAATCAGGTTATATGATACAGGACGAGCCATGATTTAGTTTTTTTAAATGAAACCGGGATCTAATTACTAACAGCCTTGCTTCTCATTGGTTGCAGTTGCTCCGGGTTTTCACTAATTAAATTCACCTTAATCCTCCCACTTTAATGCGCCTTTTTTTATTATATATATAAAGCCGCATAAAAAGAAGCTCACAAACATTATTACAGCCCAAAAACCGCTCCAGCCAAGGTCCCTGAAGTTGACTGCATAGGGATAAAAAAAGATCACTTCCACATCAAAAAGCACAAAAAGTATGGCTGTCAGGAAATATTTGATAGCCATGGGCTGGCGAGCATCGCCATGTGATTCAATACCACTGGCAAATGACTGCAACTTATCGCTGGTTCTCCGTTTGGGTCCCAGCATATGGGTGGCAAAAAGCAGGAAAGCAACGAGCCCCACTGCAATAATTACCTGCATTCCTACCGGTAAATAAGAGCTGGCGTCAGCAGCAGTGAGTGGTCCCTGGAGTAAGTGGATCATAGGTGTTAAACTTGGCGCAAAAATAAGGCTAAGAGTTGAAATTGTGCAGCTTAATATGGCTGCGAGCTGCGAGCCTCGAGCTGCGAGCTAAGAGTCCGTACCCTGAGATTCAAAAGTGAAATGAAGAAAAAGACATAACCATGCTTTTTTGAACAGCTCGAAGCTCGAGGCTCGCAGCTCGTAGCTCAAAAAAAATCCCCCACCATTACAGCAGAGGATCTTAAAGTAAAAGAAGAAAACCGAGTTTTTGGCTAAGAGCTCAAAAGAGTTAAAGAGTAAAGGAGGGTATTTGTGTTTTCTCTTTTTTCGTCTTTTCTCGTTTGGGCTCTTAGCGGGTTTTTATTTCTTGACTGTGTTCGATGACACAGGTTTGTCAGGTTTTGAACTGGGCGATGGTTTACCTCCAGGTGTCTTGGGCGCTGAATTACCTCGCGGCCCGGGAGTGGATTTTCCGCTACCCGATTTTTGCAGGATGTCCAGGTTTTTCTGAATAGCATCTGCATTGGCTGTGTCTACTGCTTGCCATTTCTTAAGGAATTCAATCGCTTTTTCTTTATCCTTTGCATCATTGGCATAATAGATAGCGAGGAAGCTGGCAGCACTGATATATTGCTTTTTAAATTTCGCAGTATCCTTGCTACTCACGTCATATAGTTTCAACGCATCTGGCACGGCAATGCTATCTTTCTTCACAGAATCGATCAACTTCGAGTTGTTGAAAGCCCACTCGTAACCGTAAATTTCAGTAGGGTATTTTTCGATGAACTTCAGAAACAGGTCCCTCGATGCAGGATAGTTCTTAGCAAAATAATATGCACGGCCTGCGTCGAAGTACTCGTTGATAGTAGGCTTGGGTTTTAGCTCAAGCAATTTCACCAACATATCTCCTTCTTTCTGACGCTCACCCCTTTTCTTGAATAAATCCGCACCTCTTTTAAGGATATCAATTTTGTTGTCGAGTACTGTGTCCATTTTTACACCTTCCAGGTAACTACTATATACCAAGGCTTCCTGTCCGGGAAATTTTGAGTAAATATCTGCTTTCAAAGCGTAGTCAAGGCCAATTACTTCATCTGGTTTTTCTTTTGCAAAATACTGATCGATATATTTTTTAGCATTAAGTGAGTCGTTTGATTCGAGGTATGCGTCGGCTAACAATTTATATACTTTTGGCTTTGTTGCAGCACCCATTGCACTCACCACACCTTCCGCCTTAGTTATAGCACAAGTGAAATCTTTCTTAGCCCAACAAAGCTGTGCATAAAGAAATTGGTCCTGGATATCTGTTTCAGATCCTTTACTTGTAATATATTTCTTAAGAAATTCCTCAGCCTCAGGAAAACGCTTACGCAAGAAGTTATAGTAAAATAGTTCATAATAACCAAGTGTAAAACCCGGGTCTTTGGCAATTGATTCATTCAAATTTTGTGATACAAGTTCCCAATTACGTTGCGATTCAAACAACTTGGCCAGTCTGATATAGGCTACAACATAATTCGGATTTATTTCAAGCGCTTTTTTATAATTAGTGTATGCCTGTCCACCACCTTCACCCGGTCTGGCTTTACGGTAAGCATTACCGAGCTGAATATATGTCTCCGGATTTTTATCATCTCTTTGTACAGATGCTTCCAGTTTTGAAATAGCATAGGCAAGATCACCATCCCTTACATCTACTACGGCACGGCCGATGGCAGTTAATACAGCAGGATCGTCACCTTTTTTGCCGCGGCTCATGGTGAGTGCTGTTTCAAACTTTTGTTTCGCATCATTAGGCTTTTTGTCGTGCAGGTCCAGGTGTCCACGCCCAACAAGTAAGAGGGGTGCATTGGCACTCGTCGTTAATGCTTTATCATATAACTGCCTGGCTTTTTCATTTTCATCCATATCCAGGTAGGTTTGACCAAGCCAGTAGATCGCATCAATATTATTCGGATTGGTGGCGATCAATTTTTCGAATACACTAACAGCGCTTTTGAATCGGTCAGCATTCAGGTGGTTAACCCCCTCCTGGATGGTTTGCGCTTTGATACCGGTAATTAATAATAAACCGGCAGCTACAATCATTAAGGTTTTCTTCATTTTACTTTTACTTTAATAGTTTCAAATATCCTTCTTTTTTACAAAGAGCCTGCCTAATCGCGCAGTTTAGCCTTTCTTAATATAAAATCCTTTGTGGCCGGCATCAGGTATGCCCTTTTAAAGATCAATTGCCCAATATCGCCACTCAAAAAATCAGCAAAGCCATGTCCAAGTCCTTTATAATTCTCTTTCAATATATAAACCAAATCCCGTACCATTGGATAGTTACGATCTGCAATATTTACCTGGATCGGGGCAACATAACGTTCTTTTAAGTAAACGCTTTCCAGGTAACATATTTTAACTTTTTTCAAAAAGCCGAGTTGCGCCGTATCTTCCCGATTTCCCACCCAACTCACTCCAATAAAGCCAATTGCGCCGGGTGTTTTCGCAATATAATCGATCACTGCCTCACTTGATCTGGCTGCTACGGCATTTGCGCCCAGCGGCGCACCTTTTAATACAGAATCGATGATATAACGTATGGTACTGGTTGCTTTTACACCGTCAAAAACAGGGATTAAATTTTTCTTAAACCTGCCTGTAAGGATATCTTTTATCTCCGTCATCGTAAAAATCGAATCCTCGCTTTGAGGATTGACAATTACGGCGATCGCATCACGCGCAATAACAAGGCTTTGCAATTCTGTATAGAATGAATCAGCCACTTTTCTTTTTTCTGCTTCCGTATTCTTACGTGTTGCGATGATCATTCGAACGCTATCCGTCAACATGTCTTTCAGGCACTCTGCTTCCGGTTTATAATCTACGATGATTTTGGTGCTGGGATTGTTGGACTGGTATACCTGCACCTGTGCATCTATTACCGGTTTAAAAGATTCGTCGGCGCTTATACGCATCGTACCTATACGGTAATTGTCAGGTAAGCGTTGCTGCTCCTCTTCATATGTACCACATGCCGCAAAAACAAGAACACCCGTCAACAAAAGGCAACAGGCCACTAACTTCCATTTCCGGGTAATCATTTGAAATAATTTTTCTTGTAGCCCCTATAGATCCGCCATGCGCCATACAACAGGCAAATAACGCCAAGGATCTTATCCCACTCGTTGGGAGGATATCTTTCGTTGAATTCAGAATCCATCTTATCGCGGAAAAAAAGAAATACACCGGCTACTACGATCATCAACCCGATACCATAGTCCAGAAGGGACCGCATTAGTGATACCTGCTTTCTTTTGCGCTTTTCGTACTCCTCAATCATACTATCAATTTTCAGGGGTAGCAAATTATGATTTTTTATAATTCCCGGCTTATAAATGTTGCATATATGATGCAACAATGGCTACTAATCCATAAAGCACAACCCGTTGTCGGCAAGCTTGCCACTAGTAACTATATTTGCCGCATGAAAATCCTGATGGTATGCCTCGGAAATATCTGTCGCAGCCCGCTTGCGGAAGGTATTCTGCAACAAAAAGCATTTGAGGCAGGATTGATGTGGAGCGTGGAAAGTGCAGGCACCAATAGTTATCATATCGGCGAACCGCCGCACCCACTATCGCAGAAAGTTGCAAAGCTCCACGGTATTGATATTTGCCAGCAACGGGCGCGTCGATTTGTGGCCGAAGATTTTGACCGGTATGATAAAATTTATGCTCTGGCCAACGATGTGATGGACGATATTCGCCATATCGCCAAAAAGAAATTCGACCCGGCAAAAGCAGACCTGCTGATGAATGAACTTTATCCCGGAAGGGATATGGATGTACCGGATCCGTGGTATGGTCCCGAACCTGGTTACCACGAAGTATATGCCCTGCTGGAAAAAGTTTGCGACAAGATCATCGAAAAAGCATCCTCACCTGTATCACAGGTGCCCCATAAACCCAGATAATATATAATGGCAAAAGTCAACGTCAGCATTCCACCCGGCACCAGGGATTTTGGACCGGATACCGTACGCAAACGGAAGTATATCCTCGACACTATACAAAACGTATTTGAATGCTACGGCTTTCAACCATTGGAAACACCTGCAATGGAAAACCTGGAAACCTTGATGGGGAAGTATGGTGAGGAAGGCGACAAGCTTATCTTCAAGATCCTGAATAATGGACTTGACAATCCATCCAAAGAACAACAACTACGCGACGATTGGGAAAAAATTTTACAGGGCAAAAGTGTAAAAGGAATTACCGAACGCGCACTTAAGTATGATCTCACCATTCCATTTGCAAGATATGTGGCGATGAACTACGGGCAACTTACCATGCCCTTCAAACGCTACCAGGTGCAACCCGTATGGCGGGCCGATCGCCCGCAAAAAGGACGGTACCGGGAATTTTTCCAGTGCGATGCCGATGTAGTGGGAAGCACTGCCCTGATCAATGAAGTGGAACTGGTAGCTATCTATGCAGAAGTATTTCGTCGTTTGGGAATAGTGGTAGAGCTGCGGATCAATAGCCGCAAGATATTATCTGCACTGGCAGAAATTTGTGGCAACGTTGACAAACTCACCGACATTACCGTGGCCATTGATAAGCTTGATAAGATCGGTATTGATAAGGTGAAGGAGGAACTGGCACAAAGAGGTCTTACCGCGCCTCAAATAAATATTATTGAAAATTATCTTGCAATCGAAGGAGGGCCTGCCCAAAAACTTGCACGGATAAAAGAGCTGCTGTGGCAAAATGAAACCGGCAGAAAGGGCATTGAAGAAATTGAATATATCCTCAATTTTTACGCTGGAACCGCGCAAAAGGACCCTGCAGGCACCGACGTTTCGCAGTTCAACGAACATTATATGCAGTTGACACCCGATTTCACGCTTGCACGTGGGCTCAATTATTATACAGGTATTATCTTCGAAGTAAAGGCCAATGATGTGCAAATGGGAAGTATCGGTGGCGGCGGGCGTTATGATGATTTGACGGGGCTGTTTGGAGTGCCAAATATTCCCGGAGTAGGCATATCATTTGGTGTAGACAGGATATATGATGTAATGGAAGAGCTGAAACTTTTCCCAGAAGGCGTATACATCGGCACACAGGTATTATTTTTCAACCTGGGTGTGGCAGAAAGCAGGATGGCCTTTGGTTTGTTGCAACGATTACGCGGGAGGGGAATACGCGGTGAGCTGTATCATGAAAGCAGTAAGTTTGACAAGCAGTTCAAGTACGCGGAAAAGAAGAACATTCCCTATGTGGTGATTATCGGTGAAGCGGAGATGGAAAAAGGCACCTGCAAAGTAAAAAATACGGTGTCGGGCGAGCAAAGGGAATTGGAGGCGGAGAAGTTAGTGAAGGAATTTTCATTTGTTTAAAAAACCTATCAATAAAATCAATTATGAAAATGAGAACCCTGCCCATCGCATGTTTGCTGATGCTGGTACTGTTTGCAGTTTCCTGCAGCAAAAAAAGTGACGTACCTGTTCCGGCCGACGCTGCGTTTGTCTTACACATCGATGGCGCTTCCCTGAATTCAAAACTTAGTTGGGAAGAAGTCCAACAAAGTGAATGGTACAAAATTGCAAATGAGAGAACAACAGACTCTTTTGCTAAAAAAGTACTTAGCGATCCTTCCAATTCGGGTATTGACATAAAAAGTGACATCTACTTATTCGTCAAGAAGAGCGGCCACAACGGATATCTTGCTGTTGTAGGTAATGTAAAAGATGAAAAAGCTTTTTCATCTTCTATGTCGAAAGTGATGGAAGTATCAGCACCTACTAAAGAAGGTGAATTGTCAGTGATCCGAAAAGATAACAACGTAATTACCTGGAAGGGTAATCGCTTTGTACTGGTTGCTAGCAATCCGGGAATGAGAATGGATTCTCCTTTATCCGGTATGGAAGGACCGCCGAGCAATCAACCTGGATTAACGCCAGACAGCCTTGTAAAATTCGCAAATGAAGTATATGCGATGAAAGGTGAAAACAGCGTTGGTACCGACAAACGTTTTACCGACCTGCTTAGTCGAAAAGGTGATGCACATTTCTGGGTGAATGGTGGCAACCTATATTCTGGTGCTTTGCCTGCGGCAATGGCACTTACAAAAGCTGAACTGCTTTTCAAAGGAAATGTAACAGGAGCCGTTGTCAATTTTGAAAATGGAAAGATCAGCATAGATGCTAAAAGCTATTATAATAAGGAACTTGCCGCGCTGTATAAGAAATATAGCATGAAGAACCTGGATGAAGCAATGTTTAAAATGATCCCGTCACAAAATGTTGCTGCGGTATTTGCAATGAACTATCCACCAGAGGGACTGAAAGAATTTGTGAGCCTGCTGGGTCTCGACGGACTGATCAATATGTTTCTTTCCAAGGAAGGATTTTCACTGGATGAATTTATCCGTGCCAATAAAGGCGAAGTAATGCTTAGCGTATCCGACTTCGGCGTTACGAGCACGCTTCCTTACTCTACTGATACCACCATGCCTCCGGGTATGTATAAAGGAATGCAGAAACCTACGGCCAAAATACTTTTTGCCGCATCGGTAAATGATAAAGCGGCATTCCAGAAAATGATTGACATCCTCAAAAATACACTTACGAAAGAAGGTGGTGCCAGTGCCAACGCGATGGCGAGCAAAATTCCATACCAGCTTAAAGACAACTGGTTTATTGCCGGCAGTGATTCAGCGTCTGTATTTTCATTTGGAACGACTGCTACCGAACAACCTTTTGTTGCTAAATTCAGGGGTCATCCGATTGGTGGATTTATCGATATTCAGAAATTCATAACCGGGGCCAGACCGATGATGGACTCAACGGCCCTGATCATTGCAGATGAGTCGCTCAAGACCTGGCAGGACGTAGTGTTTTATGGTGGCGAATTTAAAAACGATGCAACCGAAACACACATGGAAATATCGATGGTGGATAAAAACACCAATAGCCTGAAACAGCTCAACAACTATTTCGGCGTTGTGGCAAGAGTAGCAGACGCACAGGAAAAACAGCGCAAGCTCGATAGGGAAAACTATCCAACGATAGATTCCGTAGTGGCACCACGCCCTGCTCCCAAAACATATTAATCGGTAACTTACATTATGAAGAACCACAGGCACTTTCGAAAAGAACCTGTGGTTTTTCTTTATAATTTCAAGTATGGACGAATTGCAATTACATGATATCCTGCCTGCGTACTTCCAGGAAAACAGGAAAAACAGCTCCGAGATATGGGGCAAGGATCTTGTTTTTCAACGGGGTGAAATGATAAAAATCGTAGCACCCTCGGGCAAGGGCAAAACATCGCTCGTACATTTTATATATGGACTGCGAAAGGATTACAACGGCAAGATTAATTATGGAAAAAAAAATATCAGCGGCTTCGGTGTCGACAATTTTGCCAAATACCGCCGTGAGCATGTAAGTATTGTATTCCAGGATATGCGTTTATTCCCCGAGCAAACCGTGGCAGAAAACCTCGAGATCAAACGACAGTTAAAACCCTATCATCCCCCCGAAAAGATCAGGGAGTTTACAGAGCGCCTCGGTATCGGCAACAAACTGAAGACCAAAGCGCGAATTTGCTCCTATGGCGAGCAACAGCGCGTAAGCATTATTCGTGCATTATTACAACCTTTCGATTTCCTGATCCTGGACGAACCATTCAGTCACCTCGACAACAATAATTCAGAAAAAGCGATGGAACTGATGCTGGAAGAAAGCCGCGCCCGTAATGCCTGTATCGTTTTTGCTGATCTCGAGCGCATAGATTATTTCCCACACACAAGATTATTTCATTTATAAAACTGTAGCCTGTGTCGCTTTCCTATAAAACCATCAAGCCACTCCTGCTTACGGGCACCAGTACCAGTTCGCGCTGGCTTTCTTATGCGGGCCTGGCTATTGGTGTATTGTTGTTGCTATGTTCGTTGCAAATGTTCATCAATATCCAGCAATTGCTGGAACGGAACAATATTCGTAAAGACGGGTATGATTTTCTTTCGATAACCAAAAAGGTTACCAATGAAAATATGGGGCAGGACAATCGCTTCGACATGAAGGATATTGATGAGATGAAAGCACAACCCTTTATAGAAAATGCAGCAGCGCTTACACCCAACCGCTTTAAAGTAATAGCAAGCGCAGGGGACATGATCCCTTTTTCTTCGGATATATTCATCGAAGCGCTGGATGACGAATTTATCGATACCGTACCACCCAATTTTACCTGGAAAGAGGGACAGGAAGTAGTGCCCGTTATTTTTTCATCCGACTTCCTGGAAATGTACAATGTGTTCGCCCCAAGTTATGGCCTGCCACAATTATCAGAAGCGACAGCATCCAACGTGGTGCTCAACCTGCGTGTAGAAGGCCGCCTGGGTGAGCAAAATTTCCGAGCCATGATCGTAGCCTTTTCCGACAGGGTGAACTCTTTCCTCGTTCCAAAAACCTTTCTCGACTGGGCCAATAAAAATCTTGAGGGCGTAGATTCCGTAAAAGCATCCCGCGTATTTATCAAAACAAAAGATGCAAACAATCCCGAGCTATTAAAATACCTGGATTCAAAAAATTATCGCCTGAATAAAGAGAAGACCTTGTTTGGCCGTTCCAAAGCCTTGCTGCAGGGAATACTTTCGGGCCTCGGCATTTTTGGGCTACTGGTAGTAGTGCTGGCACTCATGCTATTCTCTTTTTACCTTCAATTGGTAGTAGCACGCAGCAAAGACAACCTTCAGCTACTGCTCACTCTCGGCTATTCACCCGGGTGGCTGAGTGGAAAAGTCGCGCGACAATTTGTGCCCGTGTATTTTTTTGTCGTATTGATCGGACTGCTATTAACCCAGCTTATACAATGGGCCTTTCATCACTACGTAATGTTTGACCGGCCGGAACTTTCTTCATTCGTGCACTGGAGTGTAGCCGCGGTAGCTGTATTCCTGGTGATACTTTCTATTGTGGCTAATTACCGGATGGTGCGGAGGTTGATGCAGAGACTATATGTTCAATAAGATAAAAGATAAAAACTAAAAGATAATAGTGGTATTCAATCGAGACCCCGTCTTTTTTACCCACGGTTTTAACCGTGGGGAATGACTCGCATTTTAGGTTAAAGAAAAAAATGTACCCATTGGAAGCATTCTCCTTTTATTCCCACGGTTGAAACGGTGGGTTAAACTTGATTAAAATACAAATCATCACAAAACTACCTTAGCCCACGGTTTTAACCGTGGGTAAGTAAACGGAGCTTTAGAATATTTCCTCCAAAAACAAATGGGGTAACTTTCGTCACCCCATTTTATCATGAGCAGCAGTCAAACTAAGCATTGAACGATCCTAATTCCAAGTTTACGAAAAGATTAAAACGATAAGAGTCTTCGCCTAACATAACTTTTATCTTTTATCTTTTATCTAAACTCCTAGCTCCTAGCGTTGATCGATTGTAATCCCAATTTTATTATAATTAGGATTAGGCATCAGCGTACCGGTGGAATCCAGTTGGATACCAAGGAACCTTGCCTGGCCGGCGGTAGCACCATTGTTTCTTATCACTACGTCGATGTAGCCAAACGAGCTGTTTGCAGGTATGGTTACTTTTCCAGGTAGTGCGTTGTAGTGAGTACCTGCAACTGCATCGAGTACATTAAGTGTAGCGGCGGGCTGCGCTGGTGTTTGACCATTTGGCGGAGCCTGGGCTGCAGTAAGGGTAGCGCCATAAGCGATGGTAGCAACTGGGCTTCCACCAAATACTTTGTACCCTACCGTTTGATCCTCGTTTACCTGTGGTCCAACAAGATTTACACGAATCCTTACAGTACCGTTCCAACGCCTAAGTGTAGAATCACTTGCGGCAACAATTGGGCGACCTCCAAATGGTATCCTTGTAAGAACAGGGTAATTGACGCCCGTAGCAACTGAATTGAGCGGCGTAGCATCAATTTCAGCTACCGGAGTTCCTCTAAATGCTTTATCGTCCTCCTTGATACAGGAAGTAAATAATAGTGGTAGTGTTATATAAAAGAGTACTTTTTTCATAATCATTTATTTCTTTCAATTCAATTTTAATAACCAAAATTTTGGTCCATGTTGGTATTTCCATCAACTTCTGTTGTTGGAATCCGGGGTAAAATTTTGAAATCTGTTGCGGGAAGGGTTACTGCAGGGTTTGTTTTCGAAATGGGAAGGCCATAGCGTTTTAAATCGTAAAACCTTTGTCCCTCGAATGTAAACTCAAGCATACGCTGCCGTAAAATTTCGGCAAGTAATGCTGCCCCTGTAAAGTCTGGTGCGGGTGGAGCCGTGAATCCTGTGTAGCGTGCAGCACGGATAACATTAAGATCCGCATATGCACCAGCTTCATTATTCAAATGGTAACGTGCTTCGGCGCGGTTGAGATAAAGCTCAGGCCAACGAAGTACAACTACATTGTCCCAATGTGCTGAACCATTCTTTCCCATCCATTTTGTTACTTCCACGTAATGGCCGGAAGCGTTTACTCCCCATTCATATAATTTGTTACGCACATCATTGGTATAGGTTAACGCTGGTGGAGGTGGCGACTGAGCAAGGTTAGCAGGGAATCCTGAAATTCCAAGTTGTGTAAGCAAAAATGCATTGGGTACGAGGTCGCCCTGTCCTGACCTTTGTCCCAGATAATTACCTGGTGCAGATAATGTAGTATGTGTAGCAGACAGTGCTTCATTCTGTCCCTGGTTTTCATTTACAGTAGCATACCACACCTGGAAAATACCCTCCGGGTGATCGGCAGCACGCCAGCCAGCTACATAATTACCTGTGTTTGTCATTGATCCGATTCCACCTGTCAACGCTATAGCAGCAGTAGCAAACGAGTCAGCTCTTGCCCATTTACCTTCATACAAGGCTACGCGCGATCCAAGGGCTAACGCCGCATGTTTGCTGGCATAGTTCCTTCCACGATTTGAATTGCTGAGCAGTGCCATTGATGCATACAAATCAGTCATGATCTGTGCGTAGCAAGCTTCGATGCTCGCACGCTTTGGCTTATATTCGGCGGCAGCAATAGCAGTATTAAATCCTTCCAGTGTGAGTACTACCCCGCCCTTGTTTTGTGAAGCAACAACAAATGTCGGAATGTAAGCATAGCTTTTTACCAGGTCGAAATAGTATAAAGCTCTCAAAAACTTAAACTCACCTTCCCACCTTGTTTTGTCGGCTGCAGTTGCGTCAGTAATACCACCTATAGCAGCCAACGTAAGATTGATCTCGTTGATGGCGCCATAAGAAGAACCCCAATGTGCCATATTTGCGCCACTCTGGTTGCGGTTTTCACCAAGTAGTCGTGAAGAGCGCCCATTTGCAAAGGCAACATCGG
Organism: uncultured Chitinophagaceae bacterium; assembly: GCA_965652975.1. Lineage (GTDB taxonomy): Bacteria > Bacteroidota > Bacteroidia > Chitinophagales > Chitinophagaceae > CADEDV01. The sequence continues at coordinate 17,573 of CBFGYO010000046.1, forward strand.
CCATAGCTTCCGGAACTGCGAACTGATCACGACCATATTGACGCAATCCTTTTAGTACTGCATAAACGGAATTAAGCGCATTTTCAATACCTGCTTTGTTTGACAGAGCAAGGCTGGCGTCAATTGAATTGCGGGAGGGTATGTCCAATTGTTTCTTGCAGGACGTAACCAGCAATCCCGCAAGCATACTGCATAATAATATTTTGATTGAAAATCTTTTCATGGTAATTTTTTTATCCATTACAATTAAAATCTAACCTGTACACCAACAGTTACGTTTTTCGACTGCGGAATAATACCAAAGTTGTCACCTGTAAATTCAGGATCGTATCCTGGCCATTCGGTATATGTCCACAAATTCAGGCCCTGTACATAAAAACGGGCACCATCCATTTTGAAACGGCGGGCTGTTGCTTGCGGAATTTCGTAAGCAAGTGTAACCTGCTTGAGGCGGATATAATCTGTTTTGAAAATATAACGTGTACCACTCCCCCAGCCAGCACTATTGTAGTCAGCAAGTCCATTAAATGGACGTGGTGTAGGCACTACATCACCTGGATTGATCCAACGAGTGTCATAACCATATTTCAACGTATTTACAGTAGCACCTGCCATACGCATCATTTGCTGCCATTGTCCATCTACCCTTACACGGCCATATTCATACTGGAAGAAAGCTTCTAATGAAAAACCTTTATAGGAAAAAGTATTATTCCATCCACCAAAATGTGAAGGATAAATATCACCGATTACTTTACGGTCTGCAGTAGAAGGATTGTAGGTAAGATTACCATTTATGTCATACCACATGCTACGTCCGGTAGCCGGGTTTACACCAGCCCATTCCTGGGTAAAGAATGATCCCAGTGGATAGCCAACCCTAATAGCAGCATTGGCTGGTAAGGATTCTAATCCATCATGAAGGCTTACAACCTTGTTTTTCTGGAATGCTATATTAAAGGATGAAGTCCATCTGAAAGCACCTCTGAAAGGGCTAACAGTCAACAAAAACTCCAATCCTTTATTTTCAACTGATCCCAGGTTTTGAGTAATGCTTGAAAAACCTGTGGTTGCATAAAGCGACGTTTCCATCAGTAGATCCTTATTCATCTTTTTGTATGCATCTACTGTAAGAGTTACCCTGTTTTGAAACAATGAGAGATCCATACCTACGTTATGCTCCTCTCTTGTTTCCCAGCTTAGATCGGGGTTGCCCAACTGGCTGGGGAATATACCTGAACCGTTACCATAGATCCTTGTTGCACCATATAACTGTGCATACTGTGTATTTCCAATTTGGTCATTTCCGGCCTGGCCAAATGAATAACGGAATTTCAGATCACTGAGCCATTTTACATCACGAAGGAAAAATTCGTCTTTCGCATTCCACGCAAACTGTGCAGACTGGAAAATACCAAACTTCTTGTTCGCGCCGAACCGGCTTGAACCGTCGCGGCGAATAGTATATCCAAATACATAACGATTGTCAAAAGTATAGCCGAGCTTTCCGAATTGTGAAAATGTAGCGCTCGCTGTCCATGCTCCAGTTACATTATCACCGGTAGAGCCCGCACTTGCATATTGCAAGAGGTATGTTGGAAAACCTTGCACGGTACCAATGAACCATTGGTTCTGGTCTCTCCTGTACTCGATACCAGCTAAAGCGTTTACCCTATGTACATCATTAAATGTTTTTTGATAGTTGGCAGTAGTGGTGCTGATCAGGTTTGTATTCCAATCGCTTTGATCAGACAGCAAACCACCAATGCTGTAAAAGTCATTTACCCGTGGATCTGTATAACGATGGTCTTGTGTAATACGATAATCCAGACCTATCAATGTTTTTAAAGTAAGGTCTGGTATCACTTTGTATGTTAATGCTGCACTTCCGATAAACTGGTTGGTTCTGGTAAAGTAATTCACCAGGTTTGCCGTAGCAAGGATATTATGGTTGAAAGTTCCCACAATTGTTTGTCCGCTACCTGGCATACCATAATAAGTGCCGTCACTATTATAAATTGGGTTAACTGTCAGCATCATACCCGCAGCATATGCGGGGTTACCAAAACCTGTATTACCCAGGCTATATGGTGCATTTTGAGAAAAAGTGCTAAGACTTAAAGAATTGTCTAGTGTAAGTTTATCATTGATCTTGAAACTGACTTTTGAAAGCAGAGAGCCCCTTTGAAAATCTGTAGGATCAATAAAGGCTGTTTGTTTTGAGTAAGATCCCGAGAAATAGTAATTGATATTATTACTTCCTCCCTGCATCGACATTTCGGCATTGAATATGGATCCTTTTCCGAACGACTCTTCCTGCCAGTCGTAAGTAGGAAGACTATCCACTTTACCGGGCGTGGTTGAACTTGGTAATCCCAGGTTGCTCAGTGCGGTTGTTGTCGCATTCGCAGGAGATACACCTGAGTTGATCAATGCTTCGCGACGTAGTTCATACCATTGTTGAGTATTCAACACATCCAGCACTTTCAATGGCATTGACTGGCCCATATAAGTGTTGAAGGTGAATTTAGGTTTACCCGTTTTTCCTTTTTTAGTCGTTACCAATACCACCCCGTTGGCTGCTCTTGCTCCATAAATAGAGGCAGCGGCAGCATCTTTCAAAATCTCGATCGACTCGATATCATCGGGGTTTAGAAAGTTAAGAGGGTTGTTCTGCGTATTGATAGAACCTACGTCTGAATTAAGCTGGATACCATCTACTACATACAATGGTACAGTACCGGCGTTGATGGAACCAACACCGCGAATGATGACGCTGAGCGATCCCCCCGGTACACCATTGGCTGCAGCGACGATTACACCGGCAGCACGTCCCTGCATTGCCTGGGCAAAGTTGGCCACCGGCAGGTTTTCAATATCACTGGCGTTGATCTTGGAAATGGCAGATGCAACGTCTTTCTTTCTTACCGACTGGTAACCGGTAACTACTACTTCCGCTAATTCGGTGTCCTGGATCTTCAGGCTGGCATTCACCACTGATTGCTCACCTATTACCTGCTCAAACGGTGCGGTGTTAACTGAAGTAAATACAAGTGCTTTACCATTGGCCGGGACGCTTAATGAAAATGTACCATCGGCTTTGGTGGTCGTACCTGTTGTGGTACCTTTTACGATCACTGAAACGTTGGGAATTGGGTTGCCCTTGTCGTCGGTAACTTTACCTGAAATGGTGCGTTGGGCCCATGACGGTAATGCAAATAACAAAGCCCCCAGCAGGAGCAGAGTCAGTTTCCTCATGTGTGTTAGTTTTTTGGAGTTAAATGATCGAACTCTCTTAAGATGGTTTAATTCTTAGTTTATCTGGGGGTATTGGAGATATCTCAAAAGACAAGCAATTGTTAAAATTTGCTGCGTGAATTTAACAAATATGACCTTTTACGGCAGTTTTTTTATCAACAAGAATAATTGAATGTAAGTTGATAAGTTAGATTACACATTTTCATAAATCATTGCAGCTCCCTGCCCTACTCCTACACACATAGTTGCAAGGCCCCATTTTGCCCTGCTTCTTTTCATTTCATGCAGTAACGTGGTGCTGATCCGTACGCCACTGCATCCGAGTGGGTGACCAATTGCAATTGAGCCACCGTTGACATTGATTTTATTAATATCAAGTTGCAAGTCGCGGATACAGGCAATGGATTGGGAAGCAAAAGCTTCATTCAACTCAACCAGGTCTAGTTTATCGGCCGTCAAACCCGCTCTTGCCAATGCTTTTTGAGAGGCTGGCACCGGCCCAATACCCATTATCGATGGATCCACACCCGCCACTGCCATCGACACCACCCTGGCTATCGGTTGCAATCCATATTGCTTAACCGCTTTCTCGCTGGCAAGCAACAGGGCCGCAGCTCCGTCGTTGATCCCAGATGAGTTGCCGGCGGTGACCGTCCCGTCTTTTGCAAACGCGGGTTTGAGCGTTGCCAGCTTTTCCATGGATGTCTTGCGTGGATGTTCATCTGCTTCAAACAATATCTGCTCCTCTTTAGCACCCAGTATTACAACCGGCGCGATTTCAGCCGTCCATTTACCAGCAGCATGGGCCTCAAAATATTTTTGTTGCGATGCCATCGCAAATATGTCCTGCTCTTCCCGGGAGATTTTCCATTGGCGCGCTACATTTTCCGCTGTTTCACCCATACTGAATGGATAATATTGGGCAGCCAGTTTCTTATTGGTAAATCGCCACCCGATGGTAGAATCATGAATTTCTGTCTGGCGTTGCCAGGGCGATGATGTTTTTGCCATCACAAAAGGTGCCCTTGTCATACTTTCCACGCCACAGGCAATCACCAACTCGGCATCACCGCACATTACCTGGCGGGCGCCATCCATAATTGCCTGGAGGCCCGATGCGCATAGCCGGTTAACGGTATTGCCTGCAACAGTTACGGGAAGGCCGGCAAGTAATGCCGCCATCCTTGCCACGTTGCGATTATCTTCTCCAGCCTGGTTGGCATCGCCGGCAATTACATCCTCAATTGCATTTACGTCGATAGATAAATTCCTTTGTAGTAATGCTTTGATGACATGGGCCAACAGGTCGTCGGGCCGGATGCTGCTGAGTGCACCCCCATACTTTCCGACCGGTGTACGCACTGCATCAATGATATAGACAGGATTCATGGCTAATTTTTGTGCAGCAAATATCGTTAAATACGTGTTGAACGAACCGATTCACCCTATTTATCCGCTTAACGGGGCTATCTTTGCCGCCGGATGAAAAAAGCGTTAAATAACATACGGCACCTGAGCCTGCCTGAACTGGAAAAATATTTTGAATACCTGGGAGAAAAGAAGTTCAGGGCGAAACAGGTATATGAGTGGCTGTGGCAAAAACAGGCGCTGAGTTTTGCAGACATGACCAATCTCAGCAAAGAGCTTAGGCAACGCCTGGGTGACACTTTTACGTTGCCTGCTTTATCCATCGACACCACGCAATATTCATCCGATGGCACTGTCAAATCTCGCTTCAAAACCTGGGATGGTCACCTGGTGGAAGGTGTGATGATCCCAACGGAAACTCGGGCCACCGCTTGCGTATCATCGCAAATCGGTTGCTCTCTTAGTTGCAAGTTTTGTGCGACAGGATATATCGATCGGAAGCGCAACCTGGAATTTGATGAAATTTACGACGAGGTAGTCCTGATCAACCAGCAGTCAGAAAAAGTGCTTGGAAAAAAACTGAGCAATATAGTTTTCATGGGCATGGGTGAGCCGTTGTTGAATTATAAAAATGTATTGCGTGCCATCGAACGAATTACTGCTGCCGATGGGCTCGCGATGAGTCCACGCAGGATCACGGTTTCTACAGCCGGGGTAGCCAAGGGTATCCGTCAACTGGCAGATGATAAAGTAAAGTTTAAACTGGCACTATCACTCCATGCGGCAAACGATATCAAACGGCACGAGATAATGCCGATCAACGACACCAATAATATCAAGACGCTGATCGATGCGCTGAATTATTTTTATAAACAAACCAAGAGCGAAATCACGTTTGAATATATTCTCTTCAAGGATTTCAATGATTCGTTGAGAGATGCCGACGACCTTATCAAGATTTACAGGCAGGTACCTGCCGACCTGGTAAATATTATCGAATACAACCCGATCGATTTTGCAAAATTTGAGAAACCATCTCCCGAAAAAACAGAAGCCTTCATGCAATACCTGTCCAAAAACAGGGTAAATGCCCGACTACGTCGTAGCCGTGGTAAGGATATTGATGCGGCTTGTGGACAGCTTGCGAATAAAGAAATAGCTTAAGAGAAGATAAAAGTTAATAGATAAAAGATAAAAGTTGTACTAGCTCGGAGTTTCCGATCGGATACAACTTTTATCTTTTATCTATTAACTTTTATCTTCTCTTAAGTAGCTAACTATCTCGAAGTTTATTAAGGGCTTCAATCTTATTCTGAACATGCAGTTTTTTGTAGACGTTCCGAACATGTTTTCGTACTGTTTCGGGACTTATGGAAAGCCGGTCGGCTATTTCTTTATATATAAGGCCGCGTGAAATAAGATCCAGTACTTCTGTTTCCCTTTCACTCAATAGTGTAGCCGCATCTGTTTGTTGGGGATGAAAACTGCCGATCACTTTTCGGGCAATATATGTACTCATGGGTGAGCCACCATTCCGTAATTCAGCCAATGCTGTCATTATCTGTTCGCCCGTACTGTCTTTTAGCAGGTAACCCATTGCTCCATTCTTAAGCGCTTTGAATACAAATGCATCATCATCGTGAATGCTGCACATCATACAAAGTACTTCCTTGTTTTGTGTACAGATATGTCGCACCAGGTCCGCACCATTCATACCGGGCAATTGAATATCGACAATAAGAATTCCTGAAAGATCTTTGATATGTGGCATCAATTCTTCCGCGGAAGAAAAAATGGAGCCTAACTCAAAATCTTCACTTTCGTTAATCCAAACTGACAGAGCTTCCTGGTATTGTTTGGAATCTTCTATTATGGATACAGTGGTTTTGATAATACGGATAGTTAAATAATGAAGTGCTACAATCTCACTACTAAGTTATTGATTATCGCACACTTTTCAAATAAAACTAATTACGCACATGTATATGCTAGAATGTACGAAATATTTCCTAGTTCTCATTAAACCCGATTGATTTAAGAGAGTCTGACTGCTATAAAATTTTATTTAACAACCTGTGCCGAAGGTTCCCGATCCCGGGTGGCATCTAAACTTTAAATTAATAACCATGAAAAAAATAGTTCTCACAATGTTCGTAGCTGCATTTGCAGCCGCAGCCCTAAATGCACAGGAAATTCCTGAGCGAAAAAATGATTTCAAACCCCATGAAAAACACGGTGCTCACCATAAGAAAGATATGGCAGAGTTAAACCTCACCGAAGATCAAAAAGCAAAATTCAAAGCTTTGAACGAAGATCATCGCCGTCAAATGGAGGAGTTGAAGAAAATGGATAATATCACCGTTAAAGAGTCGCGAGAAAAAATGGAAGCATTGCGCAAAGATCACCGCGATAAAATGCAATCTCTTCTTACAACAGAACAAAAAGCAAAACTTGAAAAGAACAGGGCTGAGCAAAAAGCCAGGTTCAGCGAAAGAGGTAAAGAGCGTGGTGAGAGAATGAAAAAAGAACTTAATCTTACCGCCGAGCAGTCTGCGAAAATGGATGCAAACAGGAAAGTTGTTTCAGAAAAAATGAAAGCAATCCGTGAAGACAAATCTCTTACTGATGAACAAAAAAAGGAAAAGTCTAAGGAATTGATGAAGCAACAAAAAGAGAACATGAAATCTATCCTTACAGAAGAGCAATTACAGAAGCTTAAAGAAAGAAAGCCAGGTACTGAAGGAAGAAAAAGCAAATAAAACTAGATAATAGATAATAGTTAAATAGATAATAGTGGTCTGCAGGCGGAGTTTCCGACCTAAGACCACTTTTATCTTTAGGAAACTGTTGGCGAATGTTCGAATTAGCTTTTTTACCACATAGATACAAAGGTCATCATAGTTTACACATAGAGGTTCCGTATTTGAAAATCTATGATGATCTATGATGACCTTTGTATCTATGTGGTAAAAAGCTATTGTCAAACACATCGACCTGGCAACTTTTATCTTTTAGTTTTTAACTTTTATCTTAATTACCTTTGCCCCTCACCAAATACTGTTGTAAAACAGCAAGCAA